>JACQUZ010000162.1 GCA_016210055.1 Deltaproteobacteria bacterium
ACCCAGGGCAGGCCTAGACGGCGGAGCCCTCCGAGCTTGCTGCCCGCCGATGATAATCGGCGGAGCCCTCCGAGCTTGCTGCCCGCCGATGATAATCGGCGGAGCCCTCCGAGCTTGCTGCCCGCCGATGATAATCGGCGGTCGGTCGTCGTCACCCTGCAAAAAGGTGGAATAGCGCCTCCTGGAACTAGCGCATCCTTGGCGCTAGAGGATCAGTTTTGGCCGAGGTGGCAAGAGCTAAAACAGCCTCACATGGCTCGGAGGAAGTAATGTCCTTCGCCTGCCTGTTCCTCCCGTGCTTCCGCTTGCAGGTCCACGTGCGCAAGGCGCCCAAGTTACATGGGACTTCCTTTGCCATCGTGGAAGAAATGGAAGGCAAAGTTCCACGCGTGACCGCCTGCTCGCGGCTTGCCCGGGACGAAGGGGTTTGCCCGGGAATGACCGCCACGCAAGCACGTGCGGCTTCAGCGGCTGTCCAAGTCATCGACGGGGATCCCGCTGCGTACCGCGAGACCATGCAAGCGCTGGGTGAAGGCCTCCTCACGCTCTCGCTCACCGTGGACATTGAAACCCTCGGCGTGGCGCACGTTCTAGAACCGCCTAAGAGATCCACATCTCCTTTTGGTGAGCGGATACTCCACGTGGCCAAGCAGATCGGCCTGCACGGTCGCGTTGGAATTGCCGACGATCGCTTTACTGCATGGGTTGCAACCCAAGCCCTACCCAGGATGCCGGTTCGACTCGTCCCACGTGGCGGCTCTGCGCGCTTCCTGGCACCGCTGGGGCTGGATCTCCTGCCACTCCCTCGTGACATGCACCAAGCCCTCACGCTGCTGGGAGTGCGCACGATTGGCGATTTTGCGGCATTGCCTCCCCCATCCGTCGGAAAGCGGTGGGGGCAAGAAGGCGCTTCCGTGCACGCGCTGGCACGAGGCGAAGATCCCACGCCCCTTACCGCGTTCATGCCGCAAGAGCCGATCATCGAGCGCCTGGATCTCGAGGCTGAAATCACCGAGCTCGAGCCCCTGGTCTTCGTGCTGCGCCCGCTTTTGGAGAGGATCATCATTCGGCTCAAAGGACGAGGGCGTGCCGCCGCCCGCATTGAGCTCACGCTCCATGGGGAAAAGCAGGAGCTCACCCCTCTCTCCATTTTTCCGGCACGGCCCACGAGCTCTGCCAAGGTGCTCCTCGACTTGGCCAGGGTACAGCTTGCCGAGAGGAAGCTTGATCACCGAGTCACGGCCATCCAGGCCCAGGTCTCCGAGGAGGGAAACATCGTCACCGGGGAGCAGGACTTGTTCGATCGCACTGCCCCTTCTCCTGCTGCTGTCGACGAAGCGATCGCCAAGCTGCGAGCTCTTCTCGGAGAGAATGCCGCGCTTGGGACCAAGCTCTGCGATCGGCATCGCCCCGAGGGGGCTTTCGAGCGGGTGCCTTTTGTGCCGCCATCCAAGAGGCAAGCTCGGAGAGCTCCGCCGATTATCATCGGCGGGCAGCAAGCTCGGAGAGCTCCGCCGATTATCATCGGCGGGCAGCAAGCTCGGAGAGCTCGCCCGGAAAACCCCTGGAGCCCTGGATTAGGGGTCCTGCGCCTGCTCGATTCGCCGATGGCGCTCGGCCTCGAGTCCCAGCAGCCCCCCAGCCTGGGAGCCACCATTAAGGTGGCAGGCGTGTACCGCGAAATCGTCTTGGCGAAAGGCCCTACCCGACTCGAGGGGGAGTGGTGGACCTGTGCCCCCCTGGCACGCGACTACTACGAGGTCGAGACCGACGACGGATCCCGTTTTTGGCTCTATCTCGATCATGCAGACGGCCACATCTACCTCCATGGGTGGTTCGATTGACATGCCTTACGCCGAGCTGCATTGCCGTTCCTATTTCTCCCTCCTCGACGGAGCCTCGGCGCCCGAGGAGCTCGTCCTGCGTGCCCATGCCATGGGCTACCAGGCGCTTGCGCTCACCGATATCGACAACCTAGGGGGAATCCCCCGCGCCCACCTCGCGGCACGCAAGCTGGGGCTGCCGCTCCTCGTCGGAGCCGAGGTCACCCTTGCAGAGACCGAGGCCAGCGCTCTGCCCGGCAAGTCCTTTTCCCCACAAGGCCGGATCGTGCTCCTGGCGCTCGACGCCAAGGGGTACGCGCGGCTCTGCCGCCTGGTCACCACCGGCCGCATGCGGCACCCCAAGGGGGGCGCGTGCGTCACGTGGGAGGAAGTTGCCCACGACACGCGTGGCCTCGTGGCCCTATCCGGCGGCCAAGGAGGCCCCATCGACCGCGCCCTGGCTGCTTCGGACGTCGCACGCGCCCAGAACATGGCCGCCCGTCTTCGCGAGGCCTTTGGCGATCGTGGCCTCATCGAGCTTTCGCACCACCTGCGTCCTTACGACGACGATCGCCTGGCCATGCTGGCTTGGCTCGCACGCGCCGAGGGGCTTCCCCGAGTCGTCACCCAAGACGCCCGCTACGCCACGGCGGATCGGCGCCCGCTGCACGACATCCTCACCTGCATCCGGCACAAGACGACCTTGGCGGCTTCTGGCAAGCGACTCGAGGCCAACGGCGAGCGGCATCTCCACGATCTCCGCGAGCTGGAGCGGCGCTTTGCCGGTTTCCCCGATGCCCTCGAGCGCACCGGCGAGATCGCCTCCCGCGTGCGATTTTCCCTCGAGGAGCTGCGTTATCGTTTTCCAGCCTTCCCCATCCCCAAGGGGGAAACGCCCTTTTCGTACCTATACGAAATGACCATTCGTGGCGCACGCGAGCGCTATCGCCCCATGACCGCACGGGCCTCCGCGCAGCTTGCACACGAGCTGGGCGTGATCGAGCGCCTTGGGCTCGCCGGCTATTTCCTCATCGTCTGGGATATCGTCCGCTTTTGCCGCGAAAAGCGGATCCTCTGCCAAGGGCGTGGCTCTGCCGCCAATTCGGCGGTCTGTTATGCCCTCGGCATTACCTCGGTCGATCCCATCGGCATGGATCTCCTCTTTGAACGATTTCTCTCCGAGGAGCGAGCCGAAACCCCGGACATTGACCTAGACATTGCCCACCAACGACGCGAGGAGGTCATTCAATATATCTACGAGCGTTATGGCCGCGAGCGGGCGGCCATGGCGTGCGAGGTCATCACGTACCGCGCGCGATCAGCGGTGCGCGACGTCGGGAAAGCCATGGGTCTCTCGCTCGCGCAGGTCGACGTCGCGGCCAAGGCCATCGAAGCCTCTGGCGAGAACCTTGCAGGACTCGACTCAGGCGACATGACCGTCGCGCGGGTGATAGCCCTTTCGCAGGCGCTAGAGGGCTTCCCCCGCCATCTTGGAATCCATTCCGTGGGCATGGTCATTACCGACGGTCCCATGGGCGAGGTTGTCCCCGTCGAGCGCGCCGCCATGGAAGGCCGTACCGTCGTGCAGTGGGACAAGGACGACCTGTCGCAGCTCGGCATCATCAAGATCGATCTCCTCGGGCTCGGCATCCTGACCGTCATCGACGAGGCGTTCCGTCTCGTTGAAAAGCACGAGGGGAAAAAGCTCGATCTCGCACAACTGCCTCCCGACGACCCCAAGGTGTACGACATGATCGGCCGCGCGGACACGATCGGCGTGTTTCAGATCGAGTCGCGCGCCCAAATGAGCTTCTTGCCGCGCCACAAGCCGCGCACGTTCTATGACCTGGTGATCGAGGTGGCGATTATTCGCCCTGGCCCTATCCAGGGGGAAATGGTCCATCCCTATCTCCGACGGCGCAACGGCCAAGAACCCATTGAGTACGCCCATCCGTCGCTGGAGCCCGTGCTCCGCCGCACCCTTGGGGTACCGTTGTTTCAGGAGCAGGGAATGAAGCTCGCCATCGTGGCTGCAGGCTTCTCGCCCGGCGAGGCAGATGAGCTGCGCCGTGCCATGGGGCACAAGCGCTCCCATGAGCGAATGGCCGCCATCCAGGAGCGGCTGCTCTCCGGCATGGCCAAGAACGGCATTCCGCGCGAGACGGCCGAGCGGATTTACGCCCAGCTCGCGGCCTTCGCAGATTACGGCTTCCCCGAGTCACACGCGGCTAGTTTTGCGCTCTTGGTGTACGCCTCGGCCTATCTCAAGCGCTACCACCACGCGGCGTTCACCGCGGCGCTCCTCAATGCACAGCCCATGGGGTTTTACATGCCCCACAGCCTCGTGGACGACGCCAAGCGCCACGGCGTCTCCGTGCTCCCTGCATGCGCCCGAACAAGCGAGTGGCTGGCCACCCTCGAGCGTGATCCGAAGACGCCATCCCTCCTTGCGGTACGCCTGGGGATCTCGTCAGTGCGCGGGGTCGGCGAGGCTTGTCGCACGGGGTTCGAGGCTGCGCGTGCCCGAGCACCCTTCCGCTCCGTGGGGAACTTCGCGCGGCGGAGCGGCCTTCCGCGCAGCGCCCTCGAGAGGCTCGCGGCCGCAGGCGGATTTTCCTTTTTTGGCTTGGGCCGACGCGAGGCCCTCTGGCAAGTGGCCGCGCTGTCCCGCAGCCCGCAAAACGCCCCACTTCTGGCCAAGACTGAAACGGACGCCGTCCGCGACCCCCTACCGCTCCCAGCCATGACCCCCAGCGAGGAGCTTTCGGCAGATTACGTAGGGCTTGGCCTCTCTACGGAGCATCACCCCCTGGCATTGGCGAGAAAGGCGCTGTCCGCCGCTTCGGTGCTGCCCGCAGCAGAGCTAAAGTCCAAGGGGAGGCCTGGGCAACGGGCTGCCGTGGCGGGGATGGTCATCATTCGCCAGCGCCCACCAACGGCAAAAGGGATGGTGTTCATCACCCTCGAGGACGAAACCGGCATGGCCAACCTGGTCCTCACTCCCCAGGCCTACGAGCGCCTGCGCCACAAGGCGCGTGGTGAACCCCTGCTCGTCGCGAGTGGCAAGATAGAACGGGAGGGGGAAGTGGTGCACTTGAAGGTCGAGGATCTAGAGCGACTCCACGATGTGACCGGGCTGCCTGCGATTAGGGCCCGCGATTTTCACTAGCGGCTTGCCCGCAGCTCATTGCCCGGGCAGGCGCGCATCAGAAAAAGCGCACGACGCGGGATCGCCTTCGGTCGGGTGCCAGCCGAGCGAGTCGGTCCAATAGGAGCGGCCAAATGAGGTACCCCAGCACTCCGAGCCAGTGAGGACCTGGTCACCCAAGTCGCCACCGGCGACGCGGAAATCAGAGCGGCCGGCCCCCGTCGCGAGCCAACGGGACTTCACGTCAGTGTTTTCCCAAGCGGATCCGTTGTCGTCCAGGTCCCCGTACATGCTGAATTCGAAATCGCCCGAACCATCTTGTGCCTCGGCATAAACGTAATGGAAGGTCTTATCTGCAATGGATCCATCGGGCATCTTCATGTCATTGGCGAAGTCCATGATAACCTTTACCGGACTTGCCTCGAGATCGTACTGCACGCGGATCTTGCCCTCGGCATCATTACCCACGGGATCGAGCTCCTCGGCCTTGTCGAAGTCCATGTCGAACCAACCCGAGCCACGGTGGGACGTGCCGGGAGTGGCCACTCCCGCGACCACTGCCTCGAAGGACCCTCCGCCAGCCTTGCGGCGCCCTTCGAGCGACCATTCGTAGGATCCCTGGGCATTCAAGCGCACCGTGAGGCGCCACTCTGCGGGATTGAGCGCGTTGGTCCACGGTCCCCAGATGTACGTGTCTCCCTGCACCGAAGTCGGCGGGAAATGAGCAACGGAGTGAACCAGGGTGAGCACGAACGCAGCGCCCAGGTTGAGATGCCCTGAGATTAGGCGGGTGAACGCGTAGAACTGCGCCGTCTGGCCGAGCACCGCGTGGGTGCTGCTCCCGACGCCGCCTTTGACCACCAGTGGAGCTGTCCGAGCTTGCTGCCCGCCGATGATAATCGGCGGAGCTGTCCGAGCTTGCTGCCCGCTGGCGATAGCCAGCGCGCTCGCTTGAGTCCCGCCCGGGACCTTGACTTGAATTGCC
Organism: Deltaproteobacteria bacterium; assembly: GCA_016210055.1. GTDB lineage: Bacteria > Myxococcota_A > Polyangia > Haliangiales > SHYZ01 > JACQUZ01. The sequence goes on from JACQUZ010000162.1 coordinate 5,957, forward strand.
GACGCTCGAGGTAACGTGTCTCTTATCTCCTGGACGTCGTCTTGAATCACGCAACCTGTGCTACCGAGGATGACCAAAGCCAAAGCACTCGCGCCGCGAAGTCTCATGCGTTCTCCCCCTTGCTGGGTCGTGTAGGTACAAGGAGGAATAGCGAACGGCGTGCCAGGAACTCAGCACGAAATTACCCGGAAGTACCAATGCTTACGAGTTCACACCACACCCCGTGAATGCCCGTGCACATCTTCTTCGTAAACACCCGTCCGCACGGTCACGGATCAAAAACCATGACCCCCATTCGCGTGGTGTCGCACCAAGGCTGCGGATCATGGGAGTAGACGTCCTCGGTGCAGCACTCTTGGCAGGCAGGAGTATCGGGCACGTACCACAGGACAAATGCGTCGGCGGCGCCCATCGAGAGAGGAGGGTGATTGGCAAGGCCGTCGTCGTCGCTGGCCCCCACGTTGAACCCAATGCTCGGAAACGTGGGGCTCACGTCCACCCGCGCTTCCAACAGGTACCCGCCCGATACCCTCGTAGCTGCGCAGTCGATGTTCGGCCCTCTCGAAGCCAACCGGCCGCACGCGCCTTCCGGAGTTACCCAGAACACGTGATCGTCCGCTCCAGGTGGCCCCGAGCGATCCCCTTCCATGTCGAGGAATAGGGCCACCAAGTCGTCTTCATAAGGCTCCGAGGAATCCAGCACCACTTGGTCATCAAACACGCGCACAGCGAAGTACAAGGACCTCTTCGTGTAGCAGGCCGCAAGCGCCACGAGAAGGGATGGACGGTAGTCTGGGGCGAATACGTCGACTTGGCCGGCGTTTTCGGCGGAGAAGGTGATCCAATGGACGTTGCGCCAGTCGCCGAGCCGGCCATCCAGGATGGGGACGTGCTCCGGGCTCAAGGCGCACGCATGGACGACCCCTTCCGACTCGGGCGGTGCCGCATCCGGGCGTGCAGTGCCTGCGTCCGATCGTGGCGCTCGCGCGTCGGGAGCCGCCGAATCACTGCCGCGGTCTACGATCGACCCGGAGTCCAAGAACGCCGCACCACCCCCGTCGACCTGGCTTGGCACCACGTTCTCCGTGTCGTCTTGGAGTCCGGAGGGGTCGAAGGTGCAGGCAGCCAACAAAGCGAGTGCTCCCCAAAGGGCAGCTTTCATGCGCATCGTACCTCCCTCTCGCGTGCCAACGCCCGCGATGGCGGACTTAACCTCTCGTGCCCCCCGGGGGTCTATTTATCACCAGTGCGGAGGTGACCCATGAAAAGACTTCTATCCGTTGCCTTGCTTGCCCTAACAGCGACAACGACTCCCAGCCTTGCCCTGGCCGACCGAGTCGACCACAGGCAATCCCACCAGCAGGAGCGAATCAGGCAAGGGAGGCAATCGGGTGAGCTCTCAACACGCGAGGCCCGGCGACTTCGGAGAGAGCAGCGACGGATCAACCGCATGGAGCACAGGGCAAAGGCAGACGGCCAGCTCACGCCACAGGAGCGGCGGAAGCTAGAACGCGCCCAGGACAGGGCTTCTCGACATGTCTACAAGGAGAAGCACGACGCGCAGGGGCGGTAGCGCCCTGCAAGTCGCTCCCAAGCGAGCCATTTTCCTCCCGGCTCACGTCGCGTCCTCGGGTATCATCGAGATGGCGGTCTTCGTACGCCCACAGGGGAAAGGGGACGCAATGCTTCCTGAATCCTGGTCCTCGTCTTCCGCGTTTCGGGGCGCAGCCACGGTGGCGATGCTTGCGCACCTGGTCGCTGCCTGTTCTTTCGAAAAGAGAACACAGTCCCCCCTCGTGTCTCTCAATGGTTCGGTGGCCAAAGGGCCATTCGTGCTTGGCTCGACAATTACCATCTCCGCGATCGATACGACCGGCGTTCCGACCGGTCAGGTCTTCAATACGCAAACGACCAACAATCTGGGCGAGTTTTCGATTCAATTTAGGTACACAGGCCCGGTCTCGCTGGAAGGAAATGGTTTCTACTACAACGAGGTGACGGGCGCCCTTTCGGTCGCTTCGCTGACCCTGCGCGCCTTCCACCTAGTAACAGATGCGAGCCACCAATCCGCGTACATCAACATATTCACGCACCTCGCCTACAACCGAGTGAAACGCCTGGTAGCGACGGGAACGAGCATCCAGAACGCGGTCCGACGGGCCGAGGGTGAAATTCAGCGAGCGCTTGCCATGGGGCCGGCAAATCTCGATCTCGGTGTCCAAGGGACCCAGATGAACCTCCTTGGGGGCGACACCCTCGCGAATGCATATCTTTTCGCGGTAAGCACCGTGCTCGCGGAGGCGGCAAGGCGTCGCGCTGCGACGCCCGAGGGCCTCGATGCGAGCCTGCAGGAGCTCATCAACACGGTCGCGGGTCAAATTCAAGAGAGCGGGGAGATCGATGCGGAGACCCAGCACTTCTTGCTCGACTCCCAGCGAACGATCGATCCAGAAGCGGTCATGGATTCGCTCAAGGCTCGCTTGCAGAGCCTCGGGTCGTCCGCTCCGGTGCCGAATCTGAACCGCATCATCGACTCTGACCTCGACGGAACGCCGAACAGTGAAGACAACTGTAGAGCGATCAGGAACCCGGACCAAGCCGACCGCGATGGTGACGGCGTCGGTGACGCCTGCGACTGCGGAAATGGCTTGATCGAACCTGGCGAGGAATGCGACGAGGGCGAGGCCAACAGCGACGCTGGTGCTTGCACGAAGGAGTGTAGGAGTGCTCGGTGCCTCGACGGCTTGACCCACGCCGGCGTGGAAGCCTGTGACGATGCCAATTCGGTTGAAGGAGATGGATGCGACTCGAACTGCACCGTGACAGGCTGCGGGAACAGGATCGTCACCCAAGGAGAAGAGTGCGACGACGGCAATTCCGTCGACGGAGACGGATGTGACTCGAACTGCGCCTTGACGGGCTGCGGAAACAAGGTCGTCACCCAGGGCGAAGAGTGCGACGACGGCAATTCCGTGGACGGAGACGGATGTGACTCGAACTGCGCCTCGACAGGTTGCGGCAGTGGAATCGTTACTCTGGGGGAGGAGTGCGACGATGGCAACTCCGTCGACGGAGACGGATGCGATACGAACTGCACCTTCACGCGTTGCGGTAACGGAATCGCCACCCGAGGGGAAGCATGTGACGACGGCAACTCCACCCCGGATGACGGCTGCGACGCGATCTGTAGGGTCAAGTTCGTGGAGGTTGCCGCGAGCATGTCCGCCACCTGCGCGAGAACCGACAAGGGGCGTGTGAAGTGCTGGGGCCAGAACACCAGGGGAACCCTCGGCGATGGGACCAACGAGAATCGGAAGGTTCCGGTCGACGTGATTGGACTTGAAGGAGGCGTGCTCTCGCTCGCCAAGGGGGTATCCGAGGAGACGACTTGCGTTGTTACTGGTGCGGGCGGCGTGAAGTGCTGGGGTGCCAACAACAATGGCGAGGTAGGAGATGGAACGGTGGAGGACCGAAACCGACCTGTGGACGTTCTTGGTCTAGATCGCGGGATAGACGCCGTCGCGACCGGGAGATGGCATTCGTGCGCGTTGACCTCCCAGGGAGACGTGAAGTGCTGGGGGAAATCCATTTTCGGCTGCGGGGCATATGTTGCGAACCCCTACCCCGCGGACATGGCGCAATTCACCTCCAAGTTCCGCAGCCTGTCGGTCGGCCAGGACCATCTTTGCGTGTTCACGGCCGATGGCCTGCTTGAGTGCCACGGACAATATCGCCGTGGCGACAACACGACTTGCACGCCGATCCCCGATGGTCTTCCTTCCAGCGTGCAGTCAATCTCGTCCGGTCTGTTTCACACGTGCGCTGTGACGGAAGCGGGTGGCGTGAAATGCTGGGGAAACGCCGATCGATCAGAATGGATCCTGCTACAGAAAGGGACCGGGCCCTTCGACATTGCAGGCCTTACCTCTGGCGTGAAGTCCGTCTCCTGTGGCGTTGAGCACTCCTGTGCGCTCACCGTCAACGGGGGAGTGAAATGCTTTGGGAGCACCAACAACGGTAAGCTAGGAAATGATTACGCCTACACTCTTCACGGACCTGTTGATGCAAAAGGCCTGGAGTCGGGCGTTGTTTCACTTTCCGTCGGCGGCGCACACGCCTGCGCGGTTTTGGATAGTGGCGGGGTGAAATGCTGGGGAGCGAATCGGCAAGGCCAGCTGGGAAACGGAACAACGGACGAGTCGCCCGTCCCTGTAGATGTTGTGTTCTAACGGCGATGTGGACCGTCGCGAAAACTCGCGCGCCCATTACCCGCCCCACACGCCACCGGCCGTGGCCCGGGAAAAACGAGGCGTCTCTTCGCCGGGTCAAAGTGCTCCTTTTCACGAATGGTCCCACCGCGGGCTCGCAAGAGGTCCGCGATCGCGTCACGGATGGTGAGGCCCTCGTCGAGCACAATTGATCCTTCGGGGAGATTTAATGAAGACAGGGCACTGTCACCACCGGTCGCCAAGAAATCGCTGGTCATCAAAGTGAGCTCGGCGTCGTCGGCCAACGGGCGCCCCCCCTTTCTCGCGAGCTCGACTTCAAGCTGGCCGTTCACGCAGCGTGCCTTGGCATGAATCCCCGCGACGGAGAAAATCCCCCCTCGACGAGACAAGTTCGCCAAGAGGATCTTCTTCAAGTCCTTGCCACGCATCCGCACCGTCGCAAATCGGTTGTCAAACGGTAGCGCCTCGAACAAGTGTCCATAGGTCAGGTCGCCCGCGGGCAGGTCAGCGCGCAGCCCGCCGCCGTTGGTCATGGCGACGTCCGCCCCAGGGTGGAGGAAGAGCATCAAGTCGGCAAAAAAGTTCCCCAGCGCTGATTCCTCTTCATATGCCCTCCGTACTGTCGTCTCGAGGTGCACGCCAAGCTTCTGCTCTTTGAGCGTCCGTGCGCGCTCGAAGTCTGGCGCGAGGAGAGCGCGGAGTTTTTCGTCGGCGACGATGTCAGCGCCCTCGTACGTCCCGGCCGTGCAGGCCGCGGCGTCCTTGCGCGGCGCCCCGCCTGGCGCATCGCCCGCGCACAGGAAGCGGGGGGCGTGTACTTTCTTCCGAACGACTTGCTTGGATTTCGGATCGACCTCCAGGTCCACTCGTCCGAACGCACGACCGTTGGCGAACGACTCGATGACGGGAATACCGGCGACTACGTGCGCCATCCCCTGGTGGGTGTGCCCTGCTACGATCACGTCGACAAGGCCCTTGGGCAGCGACTCCGCGACGGCCATGATCTCCTGGGACCGATCGCACGACGAAAGGTCCTCGGGATTGTCGAGGGTCTTGCAAGTTCCTCCTTCGTGCACGGTCAGCACGACCACGGCCGCGCCCTCGCCTCTGAGCGCCCTGGCCTCGGTCTCTATGGACGCCCCGAGGCTCGCCACGCGCAGGTCGCTCACGTTCCCGCGGATCGTCGTGCGCGGCATCGCTTCGGTCGTGGCGCCCACGATCCCCACCTTGATTCCCCTGATCTCCAATTGGGTACGGCTGCGCACGTTGGGCCAATCGAGCTTCCGGCCGGCCGCATCGAACACGTTCGCGAGGAGGAACGGAAACTTCGCCTCGTTGGCGCGGGCCTTGAGAGCTCCTCGCGGATCATCGCCTGGTGCCCGGGGGGTCACCGCGTCCCCAAGTGGACCAAAGTCGAACTCGTGGTTTCCCACGGCGACCGCGTCGTAGCCAAGGGCGTTGTACGCCCGAACCACGGCCGTTCCCTCACCGAGGTTCGACTCGAGCGTGCCCTGAAACATGTCGCCTGCGTCGACCAGGACCACACCGCCGTCGCGGCTCCGCAGCCGCCTGAGCTGCTGAACGAAACCAGACAGGATCGGAAGGCTCTCGACATGCCCGTGAAGGTCGTTGGTGCCCACGACGGAAATCACCACGTTCGCGCCCGAATGATGCGTCGGCACGTTCGTGTACAGGACATAACGGCTGGTGCGCGCCACGAGGATTGAGTCGCTGGGCGGAGGCGCTCGCTCTAGGTCGCTCATGGGCTGAATGGCGAAATAGCGGGGAAGCTTGGCCAGGCGCGCCCCAACCTCGGATGCCGGGACGTAAAGCATGTTCCCCGGCTCGCGGAACAGCTCAATGCCCATGAGACGCTGGTAATTTGGCTTGCGCGTGACCACCGGCATGGTGGGCCGCCTCGAGTAAAAACGCGCTGCGAAGTGGAGCTCGTCGACAACGAACAGGGGATCCTCGGGACGTGATACGGAGGCCACGGTTTCTGCGAGCTGCTTGATCTCGCCCGATGGGTCCACCGCTTTGAGCCGCTTGGGCAAGTGGGTTCCGGCGCTCGCGGCGACGAGCGCAATCCCCAAGACGGCATTGACAACAGGGACTCGCCCAACCAGCTCCAGCGGCGCGCAAAGCAGTAGCACGAGGGCCGGATAGGCGGGCAAGAGGTAGTAGTCAATGCGGCTCGACGCCAAGGAGAAGCCAATGAACACCACTCCGAACCAAAGTGGGACGAGCGCATCCGTCGCGCTTCGCCGCAAGGCCGCACGTGCGATGAGCACCGGAATCCCAGCGAGCGCGAGTAAGGCGATGGGCCCCTCCTTGCTCCAGAGCACCTGAAGGTAATAGGCCGGCGACGTGGGCGCCAGGACGGAGCTCGTCGCCCGGGCGATGACGTTGAAGCCAAGATATCCCGAAAGGAAATCACGCCCATGAATGAGGAGCATGGTCACGTGCCAAGGCGCGGCGATTGCCAAGGCAAGGGTCCCCGCCATGGCCAAGCGTTTCCCCGAGGGCAGCCCTGCCCGTCCCCTGACGAGCCATGCGGCAACGAGGGCCACGAGCGGCAGGAGGCTGACGACCTGCTTGGTCATCAGGGCCAGGCCGAGCGCCACGGCCGCTCCCCACAGGGCAGGTGGTTTCTCGAGTGAGCGAACAAGTAAATAGATGGTGAGCGTGACGAGAAAAGCCAGGGTCGTGTCGGACACCACCGCCCGCGCGTACAAGAACTCGAGCGCCAGCGTCGGGAACAAGGCGCCGGCGATAATCGCCGTCACCGGTGAAAGGAAGAGGCGGCCAAGGCGAACCACCAGCACGCAAGTTCCTGCCGCCATGAGCACCGCGGGCAGGCGCAGGGCAAAGATCGTTTCGCCGAGGAGCGACGTGGAAAGGGCCAAGAGCCACGGGTAGAGCGGCGGGCGCTGGTGGAGCACCGTCCCGTCGAGCCTAAGGTGAAGAAGATCTCCCCCTTCGCGCATCTCGCGGGCAATGAGGGCATACGTGGCATCGTCGCCGTTGAAGACGCTGCCCGCACCAATCCCCCACGTGAGGAGCCCTACCGCCGAGGCAAAGAGCACGCAGGAGATGAGGAAATCGAGTTTCCTGGAGCTTGCATTCTCGTGGTAAACGACGGAACCCATGCGCACCGAGACGAGCGAGCCTTGGCCTCACAGCCTACAGGATGGAAGCGCACTCTGGAATGAGGACCTTGCACCCACGCCGCCAGAAAAACGCACGTGGAACCTCTGGCACGTGGCGTCTTTGTGGGTGGGGATGGCGGTGTGCATTCCCACGTACATGCTCGCCGCGGACATGATCGCCAAGGGGATGAGCGTCGCCCAGGCCATTCTGACGGTGTCGGTGGGCAACCTGATCGTGCTGGTCCCGATGCTCCTCAACGCCCATGCGGGGACTGCGTACGGCATTCCGTTTCCGGTATTCTCGCGCGCGTCGTTCGGCGTGCTCGGGGCCAACGTCCCGGCGATCGCGCGGGCCTTCGTGGCGTGCGGCTGGTTCGGCATCCAGACATGGATCGGCGGGGGCTCCATCCACGTGATCCTGACGCGACTGGGGATGGTCCCCGAGGCCATGGCGCCAATTCCGTTCCTGGGAATCAGCGCCACGCAGCTCGCTTGTTTCCTGGCGTTCTGGGTCCTGAACGTCTTCTTCATTTGGCGGGGAATGAATTCCATCAAGTGGCTCGAAACCCTGGCGGCACCGTTTCTTCTCGTGGCCGGGATCGGGCTCCTCGCCTGGGCACGCCTTAAGGCTGGGGGGTTCGGCGCCATGATGGACCAACCCGGCCTCCACGGCTCGGCCTTCTGGAGCACGTTCTGGCCCTTTCTTACCGGCATGGTGGGGTTCTGGGCGACCTTGGCCCTAAACATCCCGGATTTCTCACGCTACTGCCGCTCGCAAAAGGACCAGGTCATCGGCCAAGCGATTGGCTTGCCGACCACCATGACGCTCGTTTCCTTCATTGGCGCAGCAGTGACGAGCGCCACGCCGCTCATCTTTGGCGAGCTCATCTGGGACCCGAACGTGGTCGTCGGGAAATTCTCATCGCCCGGGGTCGTGGCGCTCGGCCTCCTGGGGATTTCGGTGGCCACCCTTTCGACCAACATCGCGGCCAATGTCGTCTCGCCCGCCAATGACTTTTCCAACCTGGCCCCCCGCGTCATCAGCTATCGCCTGGGAGGCTTCATCACTGCGGCCATCGGGCTCGTCATCCTCCCGTGGAAGCTCATGAAGGGGTACGTCTTCGTCTGGCTCAACGGATACGGCGCGCTCCTCGGACCAATAGGCGGCATCTTGGCATGCGACTACTGGCTCGTCCGCAAGCGGAAGCTTTTGGTCGCTGACTTGTACCGGCGTGGCGGTCTCTACGAATACATGGGGGGCGTGAATCCCTGGGCCATCGTGGCGCTGCTCGTGGGCATGGCCCCGAATCTCCCCGGTTTCTTGCATGCCGTGGGCGCGTGGACGAGCGCGCCCAGCTTTTTCGTCGGGCTCTATGCGTACACCTGGTTCGTGGGCTTCGCGTTGGCGGGGATCGTGTACACGTTGCTGATGCACGTTGCTCCGCTGGGAGTACAAGGGGCTGTTACCGCCGCGGACAGGTCCTCGGCAACTGGGGTCTAGGGCCGTGCTCACGCGCGCCCCCGTAGATGCCGGCCTCACGGGCAAGCTCACAAGCATCCTCGATCAGCTGCCCCAGGAATGATCGGCGGCGCGCCCCGCGTCACGGTGTCACGAAACGCAACGCCTGTAGCCGGCGCCTCTGCCTTTCCCCGAAGGAACATCGCATGGTTGGGCGTGGCACGCCACGTGCTCGCGCGTGCGCGCGCATAGCTGTCGTTCTGTCGAGGTATGACTATGGAAAGGGAGGAATGGATGAGGACATTGTTCTTGGTGAGTGCGATGTTTCTGATGGTTACTGGCTGCAACGAAGTTTCGGTCGACGACGAAGTAGCAAGCGAGCAGTGGGAAGTGAAAGGTCGCTTCTGCGGCGGCATTGCGGGGATTCCTTGCCCGGCCGGCCAGCGGTGCATGGACGACCCCACTGACGACTGCGATCCCAAGAATGGTGGCGCCGACTGCGGCGGAATCTGCGTGGGCAAGCCAAATTGCCACAAGGGCGACCGCAACTACTCCTACGTGGGGACCAGCCCTGAGGAATGCACCCGAATCCTGTTCATGTGCGAGCCCGGCATGGGCTACTTCAGCGATGACTGCGGCTGCGGCTGTTACAGGAGCTGCGACGATCCTCTGCGCCACTACGTCTCTCGCTCTGTCGACGAGTGCGCCACGATCCGTTTTTACTGCGCGGAAGGAACGCCCTTCTCTGATTCCTGCGGTTGCGGCTGCTACTACTAACGTCTGATCTGCTCGTCACCTTCCAGCCAACGCGGACCATCCTGGCCGCGTGTCCGCCCTCCGTCGGGCAACTCTCGAGCCTTGCCGTCCCCAGGCGCGAAAACGTAGGTTGAAATTCCGAGAAGCGAGCGCTATGACGGTTGCACGCACCACAGGCGCAAGCTCACGCGCACCTGTCCCGGCGGGGCGCGGGTGACACATGGCAGAGCTAAAAGTCCGCAAGGCGATAGTCGGGTACAAGCGCGATTCCTACCTCGGCCGCACCACGCGGCTCAACCCGGACGTCTCTCCAATCGATTGCGCGATTGGCTATGGCCAGTGGGGAATCTCGACGCTTGCGGTGGAGGCCCACCAGCACTTCGAAGTCTCGCAGGTAGGCCGTTATCCAGAGACCACATACGATCGCCTCCTCAAGCCGGCGCTCCTTGAGCGCTTCTCGGACGCTAGACTGTGGCCCGAGCAGATCTTCTTCGGGCACGGCAGCTTCGGTCTCGCCGAGCGCCTGATCCACAAGCTCATCCGGCCCGGCGTCATGCTCGGCATTGGGCCCCAGTTCAACGAGATTCCGACCGAGTTCGTGGCAGCAGGTGGAACCTATTCCCCACTGCCCATCGAGCCGCCGGACTTCGCCTTCCCTCGCGCGGAGCTCCTCTCCACGCTTCGCGACACCGACTGCAGCGTCCTCTACCTCGACAACCCGAACAACCCGCTCGGACGGTTGCTACCGCTCGAGGAGATCCGGCACCTGGCCGAGGTGGCGCTCGAGCGGGGGACTCTCGTCCTGGTGGACGAAGCCTATGGGGACTCCGTCGACGACGAAGCGTCTGCGGTGCACCTGCTCGCGCACCTGCCCAACTTGATGGTTATCCGCTCCTTCTCAAAGTGCCTCGGACTGGCGGCAGAGCGGGTCGGGTACATGTTCCTCTCCATGCAGATCGCGCGCCTATACGGCGAGCTGGATCTCCCCTTCGAGCCGACGCTGTACGCGGCCACGCTCGCCGCAGCGACCGCGCGGGATCGCGAGTTCCTCGCACGGATGCGCGACGACGTCAGAAGTGCCAAGGCGCAGCTCCTGGCAACGCTCGCGCGCTACGACCGTTACCAGGTGTTGCCCACGCACCCTTCGACCGCGGTCCTCACGGTGGGACTCGCCCAAGGCGAAATCGTGAGCGAGATGGGGGAGATCGGCGTTGCGGTGGAGCCGGGCTCCGCGTTCCGTCAGACGCACGGCGGCTTTAGCGATCGCTTCTGCCGGTTGCGTCTTCCCCCTGCGGCGCGCATCGGCGAGCTGTGCCGCCGGATCGAGCGCTGGAACAGAGCCCGATGAGGCAGTGGATTGTCGACACGATGGCGATGGTTGTCTTCTCCACCGTCGTCGGGATGTTGGTCGAGGTCCTCGTCTCAGGGCTCTCGATCTCCCAGTCGTTAGACGCCCGCCTGATGGCAGTTCCCCTCAACCTCCTGACCGCCCGGCCGTACGGCGTGTATCGAGATCGCGTGCTTGCCGTCCTCGCGGCGCCATCGCACGACGCCCACGCCGTGCGACGCACAGCCGCCGACGTCCTCGCCTTCGTGTCCTTCCAGGTCCCTATTTACGCGCTCATCCTCAGCGTCTCCGGCGCCCGCCTCGCGCAGATCGCGACCTCGTGCGCCACGGTCGCCCTCCTGTCGACCTTCATGGGACGCCCCTACGGCGTCTTCCTCGACGCCTGCCGGAGGCTCGCCGCCCTGGAGCGTAGCTGTAGCTGCCCGAGGGAAAACGACCGGGTCCCCTCGCCCGTTCGCGGAGGGCTTCGCCTGCGTTGTGATCGCCACCCTAGGTGAATCGCCGAAGAGAGTCGTCATGACATCAGAAACCACAAGCCAAGCAAATCTCTGGGATCGTTGGTTGCTTGTCGTCGGCTGGTTGGTCGTCCTTTTCGGCCTTCTCTTGGCGGTCTTCAATCGCAGCGCACCCATGGAGGCTCTTGTTCACAGAAACGTCGACCCCGCGTTCTGGGTAGATGGGCCGTCCACGCAAGCAATCGATTTCCGTTCCTGGGTGTACGGCGTGCTCGGTGCGACCATGGCGGGTTGGGGCGTCCTCATCGTCGCCCTGGCCAAGAACGCCTTCGCGCGCCGAGAACGCTGGGCACGCGATGCCTTGGCCACTGGTGCGGGCCTGTGGTTTGTCGTCGACACGTGGCTCTCCCTCGCTTCGGGAGTCGTTTTCAATGCAGCTTTCAATATTCTTATTCTCGTCGCACTTGCACCACCTTTGGGCGCAACGTGGCGCAGCTTTCGATCGGCAAGATAGTTACCTCGGTGCCGCCCATCAATCAATGCGACCCTTTTCGCAGGCCAGGTGGACCGAGATCTTGCCTGCTTCGTCGGCCTGGACGGCCTCACAAGTGCCGGGGCAGAGCACGACTTGCTCGTTCGCTACGTAGTAGCTGTTTACCGCGCATTCATTCGCGTCTGCTACGCGGTTGAGCTTCTGCTCGGGACCTCCGTTGCCGGGCCTGTACACGACGTAGGAGCGCTGCCAGTCAGTGGTTTCGCCGGCCGGCGGAGGAGGCGGAGCGTACGCACAGGGCAGGCCCACGCGGTCCACGACACCTTCAGCCACCGCGCGGAACACGACATCGAAGTTCGCATGCTCGCAAATCGGGAATCGCAAGCCACCCGTGCGCTTGCTGATTTCTTGGTAGACCACGCCCGGCGCCATCGACTCGTCAGCCGCTCCGCAACGACCGTCCTGAACGGGGTCGCTCGGCTTCCATGCGGTCGTAGCTGGGTTGTTTTCTGCAAGGCCTACGATCGAATGAAGAACGTAGTTCCGTTTTTCTGCCGTCCCGAAATGAGCGGGAGAAAGAGCAAAAAGCCGGGCCTCGAAGGTGTCGGCCGAGGTGTCCGACTCGTCGTCGGTGATTTCCACGAACACCTTTACGGCACCCTCACGTAGCCAGGCCGACCAGCCGGTCGGCGCGAGGTTGAATTCGTCGGCTTTGTTGAACGTGTTGAGGATTTGCCGGAATGAGTTGTTGCTCGAGATCTCCACGCTGTAGTGGAAGAACGTGCCCGTGTTCACCGGGGTTGCCGCTACGGGGGCACAGTCGTGGCCGCTCAGCGGCTTCGACACGCAGATCGACTCGTCGGGATACGCCTTGCCGTGGCGCGAAAGCATGATGATCCGATAATCCAGGCCACTCTCGCCGATGATCTTCGCGAAGTTGGTGTTGATGTTGTTTTGCACGGCGACGATCTCGCCGCCCATGCTGCCCGAATTGTCGATCACAAAGACAATGTCCACCGGCTTGCGGACCACGACCGCCTGGGCGTGCGATTCGACGCACGTGTGGTCTGGAGTCTTGGGATCGGTCCCCAAGTGGAGCTCCTCTCCGTCGGGCACCGAGTCGCCGTCAGTGTCGGGGTTGAGCGGATTGGTGCCGATCGACACCTCCTTCCCATCCCGAATACCGTCACGGTCGGTGTCGGGATTTTGAGGATCCGTTCCGAGAGCGGTCTCGTCGGCATCGGAGAGACTGTCGTTGTCCGAGTCACGCCCCGCATCGACAACGGCGTCGGCCGACTTTGATCCGCCGTCCTGGACGTCGGCGTCGCTCGCCGCTCCTCCCGTGCAGCCGGCAAGCAAGAACAAGCAGGCGAACGTGGAGTTCCGCATGAGCTGGAATATTGCGCAACGCCCTGCGCTTGTCGATGCAATTGGGGTGCTTTAAGAGATTTTTAATGGACGGTTATATGGGCTCGTGTGTGCACAGGTCAAACAAGGTCCGTTGCTGTCGGCGGTCCATTAGGCGAGACCCTTGCTTCGACCGTGAGGGTCCGTCTTGATTGGGTCGTCAGCCGGACGTTGCTCGATCCATCGTAATCACGACGCTTCCGCGCTTTCTCCCTGTCTCGGCGTAGGCGTGCGCCAAGGCTATCTGATCGAGCGGGTAGGAACGATCGATGAGTGGCCGATATTGACCCGCTTCGATAAGCTCTTTGAGAGTGCGGAGGTCATCCACGCGCTCGGCCGCGTTCCCAGCGATGACTTTTTTCTTGCTCGTCATCGAAGACCAGAATGATCCGAGGATTTGGAACAGGCTCGCTACGCAGAGGAGCAAGCGCCCGTCCTCCTTCAACGAAGACGCGCATGACGACAATGAAGCGTTCCCCACCGTGTCGAAAATGATGTCGTACTTATCGCCTCCCTCGAGAAAGCTTGTCTTCGTGTAGTCGATGACGCGATCAGCTCCGAGCTCGACGACCCGCTCGAGGTTCGGAGTGCTCGTCACTCCGGCGACCTTGGCGCCGAAATGCTTCGCGAGCTGCACCGCCGCGCTGCCCACTGCCCCGGACGCACCAATGATTAGCACGTCGTCGCCTCGCTTGATGTGCGCGAGGTCACGCAGGTAGTAAAGCGCCGTGCTTCCGCCGAACGAGATCGACGCAGCTTCCTCGAAGCTCACGCCGGTCGGCATGAGGACAAGCCGCCCGTCTTCGGGCATGGTTCGATACTCGGCGTGACACCCCAGGTCGAAGCCGGGAAACGCGAACACGGCGTCACCGACCTTGAACTTCTTGACCGCGCTTCCGACGGCCTCGATCTCCCCGGCGAGCTCGGTCCCTAGGATCTTCTTTCTGGGGCCGAACAGCCCGAACACCGGGCGAGCGAAGATGCCGAACCCCGCAGGAACCTTGAGGCTGCGAGCGCGCCAGTCTCCCGACGACACAGTGCTCGCCCTGATCCTGATTAGGACTTCGTTCTCTCTTGGCTCCGGCTTGGCGCGCTCCTCGATGTGAACAACTTCGGGAGGTCCATAGTGACGGTACACGGCGGCCTTCATGTGATTGCTCCTTCTCGACCTGGCGCACGACGGCCAATAACGACTTACAAAGCAAGCTACTTGGCATGGCTCTAATCCGTGCTCCGCACGCACGTGGCCTCACCCCAAGCACTCGGAGACTTCTGTCTCAAGCTCCCATCCGCCAGCACCTGCGCCGACAGGGTCACGAGCGCCACTGCGCCGCCCGCAGGAGCAGCCAGCCACCACGCCAGCTGATTCTGGTGCGCTTGCCTGAGAAGCTCGCCCCAGGATGGGGTAGGAGGAGAAACTCCGAGGCCGATAAACGTCAGGGCTGCCTCGGCCAAGACGCTTGCGGCCACGATGCTGGGAACGCAGGCCGCGACTTGAGGCACCGCGTGGGGAAGAGCATGGAAAAGGGTTATCCGCAGCGGCGACGCACCCAGTGCCCGCGCTGCCTCGACAAAGGGAGACACGAGGGCGTTTCGCAGCTCCGCGCGCACCACTCGGGCCACGTACGCGGCCTGGGGGATGGCTATGAGGAAGACGAGCGCCCCCATGGAAGCGCGGGCCCAAAGCCCCTGCACGGCGACGACCAGGAGAAGTGCCGGCACTGCCGTGACCACATCTAGCCCACCCACAACCGTCGCGTCCACGGCACCGCCTCGTCCTGCGGCAAGTCCCCCTGCAATACCGCCTGCGCCCAGGGAGAGAACGACGACTCCTGCTGCCAGGACCAGCGAAGTCCGCGCACCGTGGAGCAAGCGGGAAAGAACGTCACGGCCACGGTCGTCGGTCCCGAGCCAATGCGAGTCCGACGGTGGGCGCAGGACCTGAACCCCCTCACTGGTCCGCACCTGATGGGGCGAATAAGGCAGGAGGTCCGCCGCCGCGGCAGCGAGCGTGATGCCAACCAGGCACGCGACAGCGAGGCGAGCGCGGACACGTGCCATTATCGGTCCCCGAGGCGGGGGTCGACCCGCGTGGCAAGTAGATCGGCCGCGAGGGAGCTCGTGATGACGAACGCGCCCATCGCAAGGGTGCCCCCGAGGACGATCGGCGCATCGTGGATCGCGCTCGCCTGCACAAGAAGGGCTCCCAAGCCGTCTAGGTCGAAGGCCCTCTCGACGACGAGCGAAGCCCCGAGCAGGTAGGGAGCCAAGACCGCCAGCAAGCCAACCAGGGAAGAAGCCGCCATGCCCAAGGCATGCACGAGAAGGACGCGCAGCTCGGAGGCGCCGCGCGCGCGCGCACCCATGGCCGCGGGTTGCATCCGTGTCATGATGAGGGCGCAACGAGCGTGGCGCAGCACGACCGCGGTGGCCACGCACGAAAGGATCCCCACGGGAAGGACGAGTGACGCCAGGGAACCGCCGCCTGGGGGGAAGAAGCGCCATGGATTCCCCCCTGCAAGGGAGTGGAGCGCAAGGATCGACAGCCAAGCCACGGGCAACGCGATCACGAGCGCCCCGACTGCGCTCGCCACGAAGTCAATCCATCCCCCAGGCTTCGCTGCACACCCAAGCGCCACGCCGGTCCCCACGAGGTACGCAATTCCCGTCGCGGCGAGCACGAGGGCCGCGGTCAAAGAAAGGGTCCTCGCAAGACGCGCCGCCACCGGGCGCCCGTCGCGGTACGACCGGCCCAAGTCGAGCCGTACAATGCGCCAGGCGAAATTGGCGAAACGCACGTGGACAGGCCGGTCGAGCCCGTGTGGCCTGGCGGCCGCTTGTATCAGCTTGGCGCGCAGCTCTGGCGCAAGCGCGCCCGGGTCCTCGGGAAGCACGCCCATGGCATGAGCTGCTGATTCCGCAGGCGTGCCCGGGGCTGCCTCCAGGCAAGCCCAGGCGGCCATGGCGACGATCCAGAGCGTCGCCACGGCCCGAGCACATCGGTAGAGCCATTGGCGCATGGTCACTCCGATAGGAACATGTGCCGGGCTGGCAAGAAAATCCCGTCGGGCGTAACGCCCCTAAGACGCCTCGACACGAGCGCCGTCCGCATGTCTCCGACGACAATGGTCATCGGTTGCAGCTCGTGGAGCCGCGCGTGGAGCTTTCGTGCAAGATGGGATCTCGCGTTCGGATCCGGCGTGGTCCTCACTGCCTCCAGAAGCCGATCCATCTCGGCATCCCGAATACCGGCGTCGTTCCCCTCGCCCACCACCGACGAATGGAGCTTGTGAAAAAAATCCTGCTCATGCTCGGCAAGCCATGACAGGGCAACGCCATCGAAATCCCCGGCCTGGGCACGCTTGACCACCACGTCGAATGGCGCTGGCTCAAGGATCAGGATCACGCCTACTTGACGCGCGTCTTCCTGCCAAATTGTAGCCAGGCGCTCGACCTTCACCGAAGACTGGGGATAAAGGATACGCACGGAAAGGGGCAACGCGCCCGCTTCCTCGAGCAGCTTGCGGGCCGCCGTTGGATCGTGAGGCCACGGAGCGATCCGCGTGTCATTCGACGGATCGGAAGGCGCCCACGGCCCACTTTGCACGCGCGCCCGCCCCTGAAAGATCTCCCGCACGATGGTCTCCCGGTCGAGAAGCTGTGTGAGCGCACGGCGAGCTCGAGCATCTGCAAGCGGCCCCTTGCGGCAGTTCCAGGTCACTGCCAGGAACGTCGGCGCGTCGTAGGCAAGCAACGCCAGTTTCCCGCCCCGCGCAAGCTCCTCCGCCTCCCCTGCGGGCACCTGCGCGACCATGTCGATCAAGCCTGCCTCGAGCTGCGCTACTGCCTGCGTGCGGTCGGGGATGATTCGATAGATGACGTGATCCACGCGGGGCGCGGGCCCCCAGTAGCGGGAAAAGCGCCGCAGGCGTATCTCACGGCCAGGAACTTGACCCTCAAGCTGGAAAGGGCCCGTTCCTACTGGCGCTCGGCTTTGCGGGTGGCTGGCGAGCGCCTCGGCGGGAGCCGCGCGGAACACGTGCGCCGGCAGAATTGGGACGCGAGCGAGGGTGCGATCCCGCCCCACGCGAAAGCCACGGAAACGGACGCGCACGCCGCGACTTCCCAGGGGTTCCACCGACTCAATGTCATCAAAGTCAGCGGAAAGCGGGGTGGGCGCCTTGTCCGGTGCGAGCAGCGCGAAGGTGAACAGCACGTCGGCAACGACAAGAGGAGCGCCATCGTGCCAAGTCACCCCCTTGCGAAGGGAGAAGGTCCACTCGCGATCCCCGTCGGTACGCTGCCATGTTTCGGCGAGAATCGGGATGACGTGCCCCTCCCGGGAAAAGGTCACGAGGGGCTCGTACACGTCCCCGAGCGTGACTTTCACGCTCAAGGCGTCCCCAGAGAGCAAGGGATTGAGATGGGCCGGCTCTGCCTCGAGGTGCAGGCGGATCTCGCGCCTTGGCAGCCTTGGCCCGGGACGATGGCAAGCCGCCACTGCCATGGCCAGGGCGGCCGCCACGATCATGTTGCTTTTCCACGGAGGCCTCATCGCAATGGCTCCAGGGTCACATCCGCCGCCGAGAACCAGCCGTCCGACACGACGAGCCCTTTCACCCGCCTCTGCACGAGGCCAACCGGATCTGGCGCCACGAGGGGTATGAACGGCATCTCTGTGACGAGGAGCCGCGCCAGCTCGGCGACCCGAGACGCGCGCGCCTCCGGTTCCCACGTGCGATCCAATGCCGCGCACGCTGCGTCGACCGTGGGCGAGGAGAAGCCCCCGAGGTTCAAGCTCCCTCCCGTGGCAACCAGGGGCGACAGGTCATCGTCGACTCGCCCGCGAAACTCCATGACCGCAGCGTCAAAGTCGCCCGCGCGCAGCCGATTCATGAGGAATGCGCGCTCCCCTTGCCTCACCTCGACCAAGAACCCCGCCTTGCGCAGGCCGCCCACCACGACTTCACGCTCGGCATCCGTGCGGGCATCCGAAGCTACGAGAAACACGATCCGCAGCTTCTCCCGGCCTCGCTCGCGCACGCCGTCCTTGTCACCATCACGCCACCCCGCCTCGTCGAGGAGTCGGGCAGCGGCGCTCGGGTCAAAAGCCGGCGGCTCGGGTGAAGGCCCGTCGCCCGGTCCACCGGGCCAAGCCGGCCCCGCGATCGGCCTCGCGAGCCCGTGGTACGCATCCCGTGCGATGCGCGTGCGGTCCATGAGCAAGGCGGCTGCGCGCCTGACCCGCACGTCATCCATGGGCGGTCTCCTCGCGTTGACGAGCACGTAGCGGAACCTCGGTGGCCTCAAGCGTATTGGCGAAAAACTCTCCACCAGTCCGGGAGTCGAGAGCTGCTCTGGGTAGTGTTCCCGGATGAGCGACGGTACGAGGTCGATCTCTCCTTTCTTGGCCCGCAGGAGGGCTTGGGCGGCATCCGGCTCAATGAGGAACACGAGCTCCTCCGCGGACGGCTGCTTCCCCCAGTAGGAGTCGTTCCGCTGAAGCACGATTTCGACCCCCTTTTCCCAGCGGTGGAACTTGAATGGTCCGGTCCCGATGGGCGCACGATTCCTCGGGTTCCGAGCAAGGTCTCCCAAGCCGTACGCGTGAGCTGGAAGCATCGGGACTTCGGCCAAGGCGCGCACCACCCCAGCGCTCGGCCGCCGCAGGGTGATTCGCAGGTCTCGAGGCCCCCAGAGCTCCACGCTCGCCACGTCGGCGAGGAGGTTGGCGAGGCGCGTGGAAGGGGCGTGGGACGAACGTGCCTCGTCGAGCGAGAATTGAGCATCGACCGCAGAAAACGGACGCCCGTCATGAAAGGTCACCCGGTCGCGCAAGCGGAACCGAAGCTCTAGTCCAGAGGGCATGACCCTGAAGCTCTCTGCGAGTACAGGCTCAAGCGATCCAGGCCCGCCCGAAGGGGACGGAGCATGGCGGAGGAGTGGCTCAAAGATCGTGTTCTCGGCCACCTGGAGGCTCCCCTCATCGGGCTCAACCAGTGGATTGAGATGTGTTGGGTCGACTTCCAGCCTGACCCGAAGGCCGGTAACGCGGCTTGTCGAAACACCAGTGGGCAGTGCCCCGCCGTCATGATCGTTGCTCGGTGTCTCGAGCGGTGGGACGCTCGCGTGGCGCCAGTGCTTGGAACGCGCAGGCGGGCCGTCGCAACCCCCAAGGCCGGCGAAAGAGAGGATGGCCAGGGAGACGATCAGCCCCCAAGCCACTCCCCTGGCTTGTCGCCAGAAGAGCCCCATGTTATGACCAGCGCCATGACGAAAACTCCGGCCGTGGTTCTCGTCCTCGGAAGCCTCCTTTTCTTGGGATGCAGCCGCCAAGGCGCAGAAGGGAGCGCCGCCGCGGAAGTAGTGGAAAGCCAGGTGAAGCTCGACCTTCCCACTCCGCCGAATTTCGAGGAACCGCAGACCTATCCCGATGGCTCTCACTCTGTCCTCGAGATGCGAAGGCGTGGCAGGAAGTTCCTCGACCAGGATGTTCGTATCAAGGGGTTCGTTCTTTGGGTTTACCAGTGCGACCCCCTTGTCGCCAAGGAAACTCCTGAAAAATGCGAGCGGCCGCATTTCCTTCTGGGAGACACGGCGGACGCTTCGGAAACGAAGAGCCTCCAAGTCGTGGACGTGCCTCGCCCACCCAGAGAAGACGAGAAGCGCGTTCTCCCGAAGGAAGAGCTCGCGAATTGGCCAGCAGTGCCCGTCATTACTATTGGACAAAAGGTGGTCGTGGAAGGGAAGTGGGCTATCCGCTCGCCGAAGGGCTTCGTCAACTCCGACGGCCTTCTCGTATATGCCAACCTGACGGTCGCCAACTAGCTCACTTGCGCCGAGGGCGCGGAATCCGATACAGGGCCAGCTTGTTGACCAAAGTCGCCCGTGAGACGCCGAGGTACTTCGCAGCGCGCGTCTGATTTCCTGCAGAGGCGTCGAGCGCCGACACGATGAGATCCCGCTCTTTTGCGGACTCGGCGTCGAGCGACGGATCGGCCGATTGTTCCAATTCCTCCAGAGCGGGAGCTGGCTCCCCAATCGGTGGCTCGAGGACCAGATGCGCTGGTCCAATCTCGCTCCCGCTCGCTAACAACACGGCTCGCTCCATCACCGAGCGGAGCTCACGGACGTTTCCTGGCCAGGAATACGCCTTGAGACGCACCATCGCTTCTGGATGAACCCTTGGCGCGACTTGGCCGAGGCGCGTCGAGAACTCCGCGACAAAGTGCAGGGCAAGCCTCGAAATGCCCCCACGCCGCTCGCGGAGAGGGGGAAGGAGGAGCGTAATGCCGTTGAGTCGATAGTAGAGATCGGCGCGGAACGCGCCCCGAGACACGTCGAGGCGCAGGTCCCTGTTCGTCGCGGCCACGAATCGGACGTCGAGCAGACGCGGGCTCAGGCCACCAAGCCGTGTGACCTGCTTGGTCTCCAGCGCACGAAGGAGCTTCACCTGCATGGTGAGCGGCATGTCACCGACTTCGTCCAGGAACACCGTGCCCCCCATGGCCGCCTCAAAAAGCCCAGGCTTGGCCTGCACAGCTCCCGTGAACGCGCCACGCTCGTAGCCGAAGATTTCGCTCTCCAAGAGGGTCTCGGTGAACGCCGCACAGTTGATTCCGACATTCCTCCCGCCTCGGCCGGACAGCTGGTGAATCGTCGTCGCGAGCACCTCCTTTCCCGTGCCCGTCTCGCCGGCAATAAGCACGTTGACGGGGCTGGCAGCGATGCGCGCGATGAGGGGAGGCACGGATTCGGGGGTCGGATCTTCGACGGTGAGCGCGGCCCTCGGCAAGCCGTCGTGCGCCGCTTCGGCCCGTGCGCCGCGAAGCAGGACGATGGTAAAAGGGCCCACCTGAAAGCTGTCGCCCGGCGACAAGGGCACAGGATCCCCCCCTGCCAGGACTTGTCCATTAAGCCGGATTCCGTTGGTGCTCCCGAGGTCTTGTACGGATACGCATGAGTCCACGTGCACCGCGACATGGCGCCTAGAAATACGCCCATGAGAAAGCGGCAAGTCGCAGGTGGGATCACGTCCCAGAACTACCTTTCCCGTCTCAGGCAACGGATGGGTAACGAAGTGCCCTGCCCCAACAACGAGGAGGAAATCCCGACCACCGAGGCTAGAATCGGCCCCAGCCGTGGTCGTGCCCTGAACGGTCGTGTTCGTCGGCGAGCGACGGCCTTTGGTCATTGGGCACCGAGTATACTTCGCATGCCTCGTCACCTTCTAAGCGGGCGTGGCATGGGCCTGGCGGCATGTCCTGTTCCCAGCTGTCCCCGGTGCCCCTGTCCCCAGCACCAAAGCCCATTGTCGTTCTTGGCACGAGCGCACGTCGTGGTTTCCCCAAGCGACATGTCCGCCCACGGGCCCGAGGACTGGACCAGCGTCGGCTTGTCTGCGTAAACGCTGCCAATCCCCACCTCGCCACGGTCGTTCCTCCCCCAGCAGAACAGGTCGCCGAGGGTGGTGAGGGCACACGCATTATCGAATCCGCACTCGACTTTCACCCAGTCGGTGCTCGTCGTCACCTGCGACAGGCTGCCGACAAAGGGCGCCGAAGACTGGCTTGGGCCGCACCACAACGTGCGAGAAGCCCCAGCCACTCGAATGCCGCAAGTCAGCTCGTATCCGGTAGACACCCATTCCCAGTCGCTTTCCGTTCCTACCCGCGTCGGGGAACTGCCCCCTGCGCCCCAGCAATAGAGCTGCCTATCTCGAATGCCACACGAGCTCTGGATTCCAGCCGAAACCAAGGCCCAGCCCGTCTCGGACCCCACCCGAGCAAGAGCGCCAAAACTCCTGCCCCAGCACCACGCAGTGCGCTCGGCGCCGCGAATGCCGCATCCGCGGGAACTTCGTATCGAGACGGATTCCCAATCCGTGACGTCGGGCCAAGGAGTCGGCGCGCCCGTCGAATCCCCTGCGAACCCGAGCTCACCTTCAAAGTTCGTCCCCCAGCAGGTCAAGCGCTTTGTCTGGTCCAGCCCACAAGCAAAGTTTTCGCCCGCCCCGACCGCTGAAAACGTGCTTGAGCTCGCAATCTTTCCTGGCGAATCGGAGTCGATGTCACTCATGCTGCCGTTGCCAAGCTGTCCCGCGTCATTTGCTCCCCAGCAGAGCAGCGCACCATCCTGCGCAATGCCGCAGGCATGCCGACTCCACCCTGCGGCGACCGATTTCCATTCGCCGACCTCGCCCGCAATACGACTTGGCGCTTGGCGATCGGATTCCTCGCCATCCCCGCGCTGTCCGCGGGACGCATTGCCCCAGCAAAAGCCCCCTCCGTCCTGGTCGACACCACACGTGTGCTCCGAGCCTGCGGCCACTTGGACCCATTTCACAGGCGGCCCCTGGACACGCGAGGGGAGAGCGGCTGCTGGCCTGAAGCTCCCAAGCCCAACCTGGCCAAATTCGTTGTGACCCCAACACTCCACGTGCGAGCCGCGCCTAGCACACGAGTGGGAGGACCCCGTGGTGACCTCGTCCCAATCCGCGAGCATGCCAACCTGCACCGGCGTGGGGCCCGAGCAGGCTTCCCCTTCGCATCCGAGCTGTCGCAGGTCGTTCCGGCCAAAGCACCACAGCGTCCGCGGGTCCTTTTGAATCGCACAGGTGTGGCTGCCGCCGGCCGCCACCGCAACCCACGAGGCATTCCCACCGACCGCGGTCCCCGGCGGCGCGCGGAGCGGTGCATTGCCGCTGTCGACACCAAGCTGGCCAAACGAGTTCGCACCCCAGCAGTAAAGCTTTTCATCCCGAACGCCACACGAATGAAACTCGCCGGCGCTCACAGAGGTCCAGCCCGGCGCGAGGCCAACCTGCTTGGGCGTGTACGCGGCCGAATCCGAGGATCCATGACCGACCTGCCCGACGATGTTGATGCCCCAGCAAAAGAGGGAACCATCACGGATCGCGCACGTGTGGGCACCACCCGCGCTCACCGAGGTCCACCCGGTCGACCCTGGTTCGACTTGCCTTGGCTCCGAGGCCTCGCTGGACTGAGGCGTGCCCAATCGCCCGTCATCCCCGGCCCCCCAGCACCAGAGTGAGCCGTCATCCTTGCGGATTGCACAGGCATGCTCGCCGCCAGCCGAAACGCTTTCCCACGTGGCACCCGAAGGCCCGAGCACGAACTGCGGAGTCGAATGGGTCCGGGTGTCACGATTGCCCAGCTTTCCGTTGCGCCCATTTCCCCAGCAGAACAAGCGGCCATCGACGTCGATTCCGCACGAGTGGGTCCTTCCTGCCGAGATGGCCGCCCACGCGGCGTTGGACCATCCGGCGTCCATTCCTCCGCTGTCGAGCGTACTGGCGTCGAGCGGACTACTGTCGGGCACGCTCCTATCGGGCTGACTGCCGTCGCTCTGCCCATCAGGACGGGCGTCGGCAGGAGTACTGACGTCGGGCGGGGCCCCGTCCTCCGGAGCGAAACATCGACTGGTCGCAGGGGCTGCACAGAAGCCATCAGCCGTACACTCGAGCCCGCTCGGGCAGTCCCTCGTTTTTTCGCCGCACCTTAGTACGCACTCCTCGTGGTGTGGGCCGTAACACCCCCCCACCAGAAAAATGATCAGCAATTTCGTTATGATATTCCTGTACCCAAGCGAAAAACCTGCCAGCTCTTTCCACTTCTTCTCGTTCAAAGTCTCTGTATAGTAACAGTGTGGCTGCCCGAGATTCCTCGGAAAAATCGCAAGAGGACCGGGATGCCGCGGCAGGCCAGCCCACGCCCACCGAGTATTCCCCTGAAGTCGTCCCGACTCAGGCGTCGCCGGAAAACGAGCGGCCGGAGTGGGCAGTACTCACGCCAGTCGCAGTCCGGGCTGATGCGCTGAGCCCCGGAGTGCGTGTCGGCGACTACGTCGTGGAAAAGAAGCTCGGGCAAGGGGGCATGGGCGAGGTCCACGGCGCGACCCATCCGCTGATTGGAAAACGTGTCGCCATTAAGGTACTCAAGCACGCGCTAAGTGCCTGTCCCGAGATGGTGCAGCGTTTTGTCCAGGAAGCGCGAGCTGTCAATCGCATCGGCCATCCCAACATCGTGGACGTTTTTGCATTCGGCCAGCTTCCCGACGGGCGCCATTATTCGGTCATGGAGTGGCTTCGCGGGCAAAGCCTCGCCGAGCGACTTCGGGCTGGGCTACTCCCTATGGGCCAAGCATTGGAAATCCTGGAAGACGTGTGCCGGGCCCTCGAGGCAGCCCACGAGGTCGGCGTCGTGCACCGAGACCTCAAGCCGGATAACGTGTTCCTCATGGAAGTGCGGGGAGCTCGTCCGATGGTCAAGCTCCTCGATTTTGGCATCGCCAAGCTCCTGGGCGACGACGCGGACGCGAATTCGGCGACTCGCACGGGGCAGCATGTCGGGACTCCTGCGTATAGCTCACCAGAGCAGGCTCGCGGAGAGGAGGTAGGGCCTCCAACGGATGCATACGCGCTGGGGATAATGGCGTTCGAGATGATCGTGGGAAAGCTGCCTTTCATGGCGTCGAGCATCGCCGAAGTCTTGTCCATGCAGATGAACACGCCGCCTCCCAAGCCCAGAGACTTGGTCTCCCAGATGCCCGCTCAGCTCGAAGATCTTGTGATTTCCCTGCTACAGAAGGAGCCCGGGAAACGACCCACGATTCGTCAGGCGCGCACGGTGCTGGAGAAAATCAGGGCATCGCTTCCCTCAGAACTCATCACAAGCCCGCTTCCCCGCAAGGGACAACGCGGGGAAGCCAAGGTACCCGTCAGGTGGCGAACGATCATGGCTGTCGCAGCCATTCTCGTCGTCGGAGTTGCCGCCGGGCTCCTTATCAAGACATCCCGCAGTGGGACAGTCCAAGACGAACCGCAGGGATGGGTACCAAGCGTTCATGGCACACCGGGAAGCATGGTGGCTCCTAGTCCTTTTGGATCGCCGCCTGCTCGACCTATACCCGAAAGGCCTCTTGTTGCCAGTCCACCGGCCCCAGAGCCAGATGCAGCAATAGGCCACGCGGCACGGCCAAGGCGGACGCGCCCTGCGACACGGTCTCACGGGGCCCATGCGGTCGACGCGGGAACCGAAGATCCGAATCGGATGATTGACCCCTTTCGTGACATCGAGAAGAAATGAAGCACCGGCAAAGATTCGGCTTTCTTTCACTTCTCACGGCGCTCGTCTCGGTACCAGGCCTTGGCCTTGCCCAGACTTCATCCAAGCCAAGTGCCCCGGTTGAGCTAGACCATGCACGGATCCTGTATCAAAAGGGGCTCACACTTTCTCAGAAGGGGGACTTCGACGGAGCTATCGAAGCCTTCTCCGAAGGGCATCGCCTTTCACAGTTGCCGGGCTTTATTTTCAACTTGGCGCAGGCGTATCGCTTGAAGGGTGATTGCGCCGGGGCGGTACGGTTTTATCGGGAGTTCTTGCAAGCTGCGCCGGATGCACCAGAGCGCGCCGAGGCGACAAAGAGAATCGATGAACTGGGGGGATGCGCCAGCGAACCTTCTTCGAAGGCCGCGGTGGAACCCATGCCCGAAAAAGAACCGCTCCCAGTCCCCGAACCGCGACCGACGGCCGAAGCAAAATCGGAACCTATCGCGGCACCCAAAGTCACGCTTCACCAGACCACGGACGCAAGGAATCCGAGTCGCGACCGCGGGAAGTCCAAGCGAATGTCCGGCTCCATTGGGTTTGGTGTCGGCGCGGCGCTGGGTATCGCGAGCGCATATTGCGCGTTTCGCGGAGCGCGCGAGGCGCGCACGGTCGATGACGCGTATCGGAGCGGCAACCCGACTTGGTCCGAAAGTCTCGATGAAGCCGAACGAAATGGAATCGCATGGAACCGACGGGCATGGTGGCTAGGAGCAGTGGCCCTCGGCTCAGCTGGGGCTGGAGGCGCGCTGTATTTCCTTGGCGTGCGTGACTCCCTCGGGAACAACGGAAGCGTCGCGGGCGTCATCATGCCAACGCCTTCGGGCGCCGAGGTCGTCCTGCAAGGAAGCTTTTGACCGAGGCTCCAGCTCACCACGCGCGAGTAGGTGCGCGCCTTGCACCCATTCGTCCAGCGATGCGCAAGCGCGATCTTGACCGATTCCGCAACCTGCTCGAAACACGCCTCGTTGAGCTATACCGGGCCGCGCATCGCACCGCCCGCTGGGGCATGGAACGCCATTCCATGGACCAAGACACCCCGCGCGACGAAGGGGACGAGGCCCAGCGGGTTCAGGCGCGAGATCTGCAAATGGGCTTGGCTGAAAACGAAGCCCGTCTCGCGCAGCAGATGGAGGAAGCACTGAAGCGCATCACGCGCGGCGTGTACGGCCAGTGCGTCGACTGTGGCGGACCGATCGAGATTTCACGGCTCCGAGCAGTGCCGTGGGCACTTCGTTGCGCCGAGGATCAGGAGGCCTTGGAGTACGAAGCGCGTGATCGCTCGCCATCGCTGTGACAGTCTGGTGGGGCCTTAAACAGTTCGATCTCGCCAACGACTTTGGAGAGGCCACGTTGAAATGCGCGTGATCACGAGGAGTTCCATGGCACCAGGATTGCTAACACCACGGTGTCATGAGACGGCTCCTTTTCGCCCTCGCCCTAGGCGCCTGCACGGACCCCGGAGCATCGCCACCGGACACGGAAGGCACCCCTGACGCCACCGTAGCGCGACCGTCGTCCCGCGCTGCCGACGCCGCCCGCAAGCTGGGGCTTCAGCCGAACTTCCTCATCGGCCTTGGAAACGACCAGCAGGACGCTGCATTCAACCTCGGGCAAAGGCTAGACATTCGCTACCGGTACCTGGTCCGGTCCGGCAGCCAAGGCTGGCCCGACTGGAACACCGGGGGTGGCTTCGTCACGCGAACGGCGCAGGCCGCGCGCTCGAACGGCGCCGTGCCGATGTACACGCTCTATGAGCTTGCAGCTCAAGGCGACGGCAACACGTCAATAACGGAAGATCGGTCGTACATGTCGCTGTTCTGGGCGGACGTCGCCTTGCTGTTCGACAAGCTCCGAGAGTTCGACAGCCCTGCGATTGTGCACTTCGAGCCCGATTTCTGGGCGTACGCGCAGCAGAAGAGCAATGGCAACCCTACGGCCATGAAGGCCGAAGTGCGGATCGCGCCTGATTGCTCCGATCTATCCGACGACTTGGCCGGCTTTGGTCGCTGCCTCGTCAGCATGGCAAGGAAACGCGCGCCCAAGGTGCTGGTGGGTTTCCATGCCTCGACCTGGGGCGCCTACACGAACGGGCGTCCTGACGGCTTTGCCGTAGGTCGCTTCCTCAATGAAGTGGGCGCGGGCGAAGCGGATTTCTTCGCCATCGACATGCTGGATCGGGACGCCGGATGCTTTGAAGTCCAGGGCCCCAACTGCCAGCGCAGGGGGAGCGGCTGGTATTGGGACGAGACCAACCGCCAAAGCCCCAATTTCCACGATCACCTGGCGTGGGCCACGAAGGTTCGCGAAGCCCTGCCACTGCCCATCCTGTGGTGGCAGCTTCCGCTCGGGGTTCCCAGCGACACCCCTGGGGGCACGCCCGGGACCTATCGGGACAACCGCGTCCGGTACATTTTTTCTCACCCCGACGAGTTCGCGGCCGCCGGGGGCCTGGGGGCCTGTTTTGGGACTGGAGCCGGCGGCCAGACGACCGTGACCACGGATGGCGAGCAGTTCCGAAACGCCCTCCAAGCCTATCGCGCCGGCCCGACGCCGCTGCCTTAAGGTTCGCCCCCACCAAGAAATCGACGCGGTGCGCCAATTTGGCCGCTGTCCGGTCGCGCCGATTATCATCGGCGGGCAGCAGAAGCTCGGAGAGCTCCGCCGATTATCATCGGCGGGCAGCAGAAGCTCGGAGAGCTCCGCCGATTATCATCGGCGGGCAGCAGAAGCTCGGAG
>JACQUZ010000163.1 GCA_016210055.1 Deltaproteobacteria bacterium
ACCAAGGAGGTGCCACCATAGCTGATGAACGGCAGCGTGAGCCCCTTGGCAGGCAACGCGCCCAGAACGACGGCCGTGTTCACGAGGGCCTGCAAGGCGACCATCGACGTTAGGCCAAAGGCCAGAAATGTCCCGAAGGGCTCGCGGGCCTGCGCCGCCGCGCGAGCCCCGCGCCAGGTGATGAGGGCATAGAGCACCAGCACCAAGCAAAAGCCGACGAAGCCGAGCTCCTCGCCGATGTTCGACATGATGAAATCCGTGTGGGCTTCGGGCATGTAGAAAAGCTTCTGCTTGCCGTCGCCCAAGCCGAGGCCGAAGACGCCGCCGGAGCCGATGGAAATGAGGGATTCGGTGATTTGATAACCCACCCCCTCGCGGAACTGCCAAGGGTCAAGGAAGGCAACCAGCCGGCGCAACCGCCAGGGGGTCCCGACAATGGCGTGATAGACGATCGGCGCGGCCGCGAGCACCGCGATCAGGATGTACGAGAGCTTCGTCCCGGCGACAAACAGGAGGATCAGGGTCGTGGCGCCCAAGATGAGGGACGATCCAAGGTCGGGTTGCAGGAGGAGGAGCGCCATCATCAGCCCACACGCCACGAGGTGGGGGACGAATCCGATGGTGAACGTCTTGACCTTGTCCTGCTTGCTCGCCAGGGACGAGGCCAGGTAGGTGACCAGCGCAAGCTTGGCGATTTCCACTGGCTGCAGCGACAGGGGACCCAGGTGGAACCAGCGCCTGGCACCGCCGACGCGAGTGCCCACGATGAGCACGGAAGCGAGCAAGACAATAGCGAAAAGAAGCAGTGGATAGGTGTAGCGCTTGAGCCAGCCGAAGTCGGTCCGCGCTCCCCACCAGAGGGCCGTAAGTCCCATGCCCAGGTAAATGAGATGGCGGACGAGGAAATACGTGGAGCTACCGAGCTTCTTGGCGGCGTAGACCGCGCTTGCCGAGTAGATCTCGACGGTGCCGATCACGAGGAGTGCCAGCACGCCAGCGAGGAGCACGAGATCGATGCCGCGCTTCTGCTCGGCCGGCATTGGATCTTGCCACTCGAGGAGCGGCGTGGGCGTGGGGATCGTGTCCTCGGCCTCTTGGATTGCCTTGGGGATCATGATCCCGCCCTGGGCGTGTCCAGGCGCCTGGCTCCAATCACAGCGACCGCGTCACGGAACACGAGGCCGCGGTGCTCAAAATTGTCGAACATGTCGTAGCTGGAACACGCCGGGGACAGCACCACGGCGTCATCGACGTGCGCCAGGGAGAACGCCGTGCGCACCGCATCATGCATGTCACCTGCCCGCACCGAGGGAAACGACACGCGCGCCTCGGTGAAGGCCTTTTCGATGATGGGGGTTGCCTCCCCAATGAGCACCACGGCTCGCGCACATTTCTTAAGCGCCTGGATCATGGGCGTGTAATCGCCACCCTTGTCCTTGCCGCCGGCGATGAGGACCACCCGGGCAGGAAAGCCGTCGAGAGCCGCAGCAACGGCGCCTACGTTGGTCCCCTTCGAGTCGTCGTAGAAGTGGACGCCGTCCTTTTCGCCGACGAGCTCCATCCGGTGGGGGAGCGGACGGAAGGCTCGTGCGGCCATGCGCACGGCTTCGGGTGGCACGCCGGAAAGCCGTGTTGCCAAGTACGCCGCCATGGCGTTCTCGAGGTTGTGCGTTCCGACGATAACCAGGTCACTCGTGGGGTAGCGCTCTTCTCCGTCTCCCAGGCGGAGGATGACTTCGGCCCGGTCGCTCGACAGGAACGCGCCAGCGTTCACTTCCCCAGCCGAGGAGAAGAACCATGTGCGGGCATTGGATCCCCGGGCTCCCGCCACCACCCGCGGGTCGAGGGCATTGGCGATGGCGTGGTCTTCCGGCCCCTGCCAGCGGAACACTCGGTTCTTCATCTCGGCGTAGAAATCCATGGTGCCAAAGCGGTCGAGATGATCTTCGGTGATGTTCAGCCCGGCCGCCACTTTTGGACGAAAGCCAGCGCAGGTCTCGAGCTGGAAGCCAGCGACTTCCGCCACCACGTACCCCCCCTTGGAGTTGGCGAGGGTGTCCACCGCCTCGATGAGGGGGTTGCCGAGATTTCCCCCGCAAAACGTGGGTACGCCCGATTCCGCGCAGATAGCGCCTGCTAGCGAGGTGGTCGTGCTCTTCCCATTGGTGCCGGTAATGGCAATGAGCACTGCCTCGCGGTGGAGAAAGCGGTAGGCGAGCTCGATTTCCGCGATGACCTCAACGCCCGCCTGGCGTGCGGCCGTGGTCTCTGGGAGCTCGGGCACTCCAGGAGACATGACGATCAGGTCAGAATTCGTAAATGTCTCGGGCCGGTGCCCGCCAATCTCAAGGGTCGCGCAGCCATCCAGCTTGGCAATGGCCTTGGCAAGCTTCTCGGCGCGAGCCGCGTCGGTCACCGTGACCTTTGCGCCGCGTGCGGCACAGAACCGCGCTGCCGCAATCCCAGAGCGGGCGAGCCCAACCACCAAGATTCTTTTCCCGAGGAGGTTCATTAGCGGAGCTTTAATGTACCAAGGGCAATGAGCCCGAGGAGCAGGCTGATGATCCAAAAACGGACGATGATCTTGGGCTCTGGCCAACCCTTGAGCTCGTAGTGATGATGGATTGGCGCCATTCGGAACACGCGTTTCTTCCGTAGCTTGTAGCTGCCTACCTGAATCATGACCGACAGGGTCTCGACGACGAACAGCCCGCCGACGATGAGCAGGGTGAACTCGTTCTTGGTAAGGACTGCCATCATTCCAATGCCACCGCCCAAGGAGAGAGAGCCCACGTCTCCCATGAACACGGATGCCGGGTAGGTGTTGTACCAGAGGAACCCGATTCCGGCCGCCGCCATGGCCGCGCAGAAGATGGCCAGCTCACTGACTCCGCCGATATGGGGAATGCGCAGGTATTCCGCGAGATTTAGCGTTGTGGCCTCGCCGGCGATCTTTCGAATGATCACCGTTTCGACGCCCGCCAGGTAGGCGAACACCAGGAAGGTGCCTGCATTGATCACCACCGGGCCAATGGCGAGGCCGTCGAGGCCGTCCGTCAGGTTGACCGCGTTTGAGGCAGCGACCACGACGAGCGTGGCAAAGATGATGTAGAACCACGGCGCGAGCGAGATCTGCGACTGGTAGAAGTCAGTGAATGGCATCGCCAGGCGCGTGCGCACCGACGGATCATACGTGTCCGATAAGAACAGGTAGGCGAGCGCCGCCCCGCCGATGGCAAATTCCCAGAGAAGCTTCAGCTTCCCAGGGAGTCCCTTGGTGTTCTTCTTGGAGACCTTCAGGTAATCATCGGCGAATCCCACGGCACCGTAGCCGACCGTGACCGCGAGGGTGAGCCACACGAAGCGGTTGCGAAGGTCGCACCAAAGGATCGTGGAGACCACAAGGGCAAGAAGGATCAGTGAGCCGCCCATGGTTGGGGTGCCGGCCTTCTTAAGGTGGGCCTGGGGCCCCTCCTCGCGGATCTGTTGGCCAACCTGGGCCCGCTTCAGCCGATCGATGAACCAAGGGCCAAGGAGGAACGAGATCAGCAAGGCCGTGATGGCCGCTGCCAGAATGCGCGTGGATGGATAGCGGAACACGCGCAGGAACCCCAGCGACTCGACCTGGGACAACACGCCGTAAAGGAGATGAAACAGCATTAGGCCACTACCTCCGCGAGGGCCGACACCACGCGCTCCAGGCGCACTCCGCGGGAGGCCTTGATGAGGATCCAGTCCCCGGGGTCGGTCCAAGACGCCAGGGTGCGAGCCGCCTGCACGGGATCGGCCGTTTCGAAGACATGCGTGAGCCCATGCGCCCGCGCTGCTCGTGCCGCATGGCTTGCCCTCTCCCCGACGGCGATGAGCCTTTGAATTCCGCGCTCATGGAGGATGGCTCCGAGCCGTTCATGCTCGACGGTTTCGGACTCGCCCAGCTCGAGCATGTCGCCGAGCACAGCGACGGCGCGTGAAACAGTGACTTGGCTCGCGAGGTCGGCCAGCGTTTCGATGGCGGCTTTCATCGAGGCTGGGTTGGCGTTGTAGCAGTCGACGAGGAGGTTGCGACCTCCCATCTTGCGGATCTCACATCGCTGCCCTTCTGGGCGCGCTTGGGCAAGGGCCTGGATCCCCTTTCCGAGGCTTTTCTCGTCGAGACCCAGGGCGACACCCACGGCAACTGCGCATGCCGCGTTGGTGACGTTGTGGCGGCCAACCAAGGACACGTGACAACGCAAGGAGTGCGGCACGCCGTTTCCGCTTCGGATCTCCAGATCGAAGTCAGAGCCCTCTTGGCCTCGGGTCGTGACGCCAACGATGCACACCGTGGCACCTGGCCCATCGCCAAAAGTCAGCTTGCGCGCACGTGGCGCTCGCTCGGTCGCAAGTCTTAGCAAGCGATGGTCGCCCTCTGGCAGCACCGCGGCCCCGTGGCTGGGGAGGCTTCCCCATATCTCGCTCTTCCCCTCGGCAATGGCGTCGAGTGAACCCACCAAGCCCACGTGGGCAACGCCTGCGTTGAGCACGACTCCGACCTCGGGCTCAGCCCACTTGGCGAGATAATCGATTTGTCCGAGCCCGCGCATGCCCATCTCCACGACGGCATAGCGGTGTTGAGGCCGCAGCCGGAGCAGCGTGAGCGGTACCCCGGTCTCATTGTTCAAGGAACCGTCGGTGGCCAGCACGGCCGTGTCGCCGAACGCGCCTCGTAGGAACGTGGCAATGAGGCCCTTTGTCGTCGTTTTTCCCGTTGAGCCCGTGATTGCGACGACCCGGGTCGCCAGGGCGCGCCGGACATGGCGGGCGAGGGCACCGAGCGCGACGCGGGGATCGTCCACTTCCACCACGGTGACGCCGTTCAAGCTGGGCGCGCGTCCTCGGCGCACCACCACCGCGCTCGCGCCTGCTTCGGCGGCTTGCCCGCAAAACGCGTGGCCATCGTGGTTTTCTCCCACGATCGCGAAGTAGATGTCCCCCGCGCGGGCGGTTCGGCCATCGATCGTCACGCCGGTGAATCGCTCGGCGCCGCGCACGCATGGGGTTCCTGACGTGGCGGCGCACAGCTCGTCCAGGGTCAGAACAAGGGGCTCTTCGGTCACGGAGCGCAACTCTGTCACTTCCTCCGCAGGGCGGCAATTGCCGCTTTGGCCTCTTCGCGGTCGTCGAAATGGATCTTGGTGTTGCCCAAGATCTGGTAATCCTCGTGCCCCTTCCCCGCGATGAGAACGACGTCTCCTGGCTGGGCGCCCTTCACCGCAGCAAGGATCGCCTTGCGCCGATCGGGCTCCACCAGGTGGGATGGCGAGCCCGCCTTGTGCATCCCCTCGAGGATCATGGAAATAATCGACATGGGCTCCTCGGTGCGTGGGTTGTCCGAGGTGACCACCGCCAGGTCCGCATGCCTCACCACCACCGCGCCCATCAAGGGTCGCTTTGTCCGGTCGCGGTCGCCTCCGCAGCCGAAAACCACAATCAGCCGCCCCTTCGTCAGCGGGCGCAGGGCATGGATGACACGCTCGAGGGCATCTGGGGTGTGGGCGTAGTCCACGAAGATGTCGAGCCCACCATCGCTTGCCACCCGCTCGACACGGCCGGGCACGCCGGGCAGGCGCGCGATTCCCTTGGCGATAGCGTCATGGGGGATTCCCATTCCCTCGGCCATGGCCACCGAAAGAGCAATGTTCGCGAGGTTGTACTCGCCGAGAAGAACAGCGGACGATACCTCCAGGGTTCCGCGCGGGGTCGCGAGGGTAGCTCTCAACCCTCCGATCGTGGACTTGGCGCCGAGCACCGCCACGTCCGCGTCTTTCTTGCGGACAGAGACGCGCAGAACGCGCGAGCCGCGCGGAGCACGGCCAAGGATCGCTTCCCCATGCCCGACATCGTCGTCGACCATGGCAACCGCAGCCCCACCCGGCGCGAGGAGCCTGGCGAACAGCTGGGACTTCGCCTCGAAATAGGCCTCCATGGTGCCGTGGACGTCAAGGTGGTCCTGTGTCAGGTTCGAGAAGCCGGCTACCTGAAACCGCGTGCCTTCCAGGCGATCCATCTCGAGGGCGGCTGACGAGGTCTCCGTGACCACGTGGGTGCAGCCGGCTTCATTCATTTGGGCAAAGAGCTGGTGCAGCGGCACGGGCGTTGGGGTCGTAAACGGCGCGGGCACCTCTTTCCCTGCAAACCGGTAGTTGACGGTGCCAATGACCCCGGGACGCTGGTCCGCCGCCCTGAGAATGGATTCAAGGAGGTAGGTGGTGGTCGTCTTTCCATTCGTTCCAGTAACCCCAACCACGGTCATGCGGTCCGACGGTCGGCCAGCAATTCGCGCGGCAAGCCACCCCAGGGCGCGTGCGGAGGACGGGACGATGACCTGGGGCACGGCGATGGGAAGCTGTCTCTCTGCGACTGCCGCAGACGCGCCTCGTTCCACGGCAAGCCTGGCGAAGTCATGTCCGTCGGCGGTGCGCCCCCGAACGGCGACGAACACGTCACCGGGGTTCACGTCACGGGAGTCCTCCTTGACTCCACGCACGGGGACTCCGTCGTCGCCAACGATCTGCCTCTGGGCTAGGTCCTGTACGAGATCGCGCAACTCCATGCGGGTTCTTCTAACCTGGATCAAACGCTATCCGACAGGTAATTGATTTCATCGCCCTGCCGGGTGGCGGGAACTGGGACACGGCTCGTCCCGATCCCTGGAGTTCTACGCGAACGCCCGCCGTCGTCGCGGCGGCAATCGCCTCGCTCAAGCTCATGCCGCGGAAATCGGGAATGAGCACAATCGGCTCGCCCGGTCCCGCTGGTGGGAGCTCGTCGGTGTCGCCAAGCTCCACGGCCGGCTCGGGAAGCGGAGTCATGGATGGGCGGTCCAGGCGGTCCATGGCTTCGGAAAGCGCCGGAGACTCCATGTTTCCTGCGATCCCCATGTATTTCAGGCTTTCTCCTGCGATTCGCGCGAACACTGGCCCGGCGACGGCACCCCCGTAGTACTTGCCGGCGCGGGGACCATCGATGAGGACTACGATCACGAGCCGGGGTTCGTCGGCGGGCACAAAGCCAATGAACGAGGACAGGTAGCTATCGTCGTCATACCCCTTGGCTCCAGCCTTCTTCTTGTGCGCCGTTCCCGTCTTGCCCGCCGCGACGAATCCTGGGACGACCACTTTCTCGGCCGTGCCACCTTTTTCGAGGACAGCCTTGAGCATTTCCGTGACTTCCCGGGCGGTTTTGGCCTTAAAGACCCGCTGGCTTTCCCGCGGAGCGAGCGGGATGTCGTGCCCCCCTGCGCCTACAATCCGTTTCACGATTCGGGGGGGATTCCACGTTCCGCCATTCGCGATGGCGGCGAGTGAAGCCGCGAGCTGGAGCGGCGACACCATGAGCCCATAGCCGAATGAAATCGTCGCGATCCCAATTTCCCCCCAGCGCTTCGGGTCATGCACCTTCCCCTTTGCCTCACCGGGGAGCTCGATTCCCGTCTTGGTACCAAAACCCATGCGCAGAAGGGCCGCATGCAGCCGTTCTTTTCCGAGTCTTCGCGCGATTTTCACCGCGCCTACGTTCGAGGAGTACTTCATGACTTCGGTGACCGTGATGACGTTTTCCCCTGAATGCGTGTCCCGGATAGTCTTGCTTCCGATTTGCAGCCGGCCCCCTTCCACGTCGATGAGGTCGCGCCCATGGACAACCCCGGCGTCCACCGCAGCCGCGATCGAGAACGCCTTCATGACCGAGCCGGCTTCAAAGAGGTCGGTCACGGCGCGGTTCCGTGCCTCCTTGCGCCCACGGGTGGATGGGTCGTTGGGGTCGTAACTTGGTGACGAGGCCAGGGCCAGGACTTCGCCGTTCCGCGGATCGAGCACCACCACCACGCCGCCGTCCGCCTTGTTTTCTCGAACTGAATCAAAAAGGGCCCGCTCGGCAGCGTGTTGGATGAAGCTGTCCAGGGTAAGGGTTACCGTGGCCCCAGGGGTCGCCGGCTCTCCCCACCCTTTCGCCAAGACGATTTGCCCACGGGCGTCGCGCAGCGCCGGAAGCGTGGCGTTCCGACCTCGGAGCAGCTCGTCGTGGGCAAGTTCAATGCCCTCGAGCCCCTTGCCGTCGACTCCCGCCAGGCCAATGACCGGGCCAGCGAGTGCCCGTCCTGGATAGAACCGGCGGGGCTCCCCGACCAAGTGGATGCCAGCAAGCTTGAGCTCCCGAATCTTCGCGGCCTCCTCTTGAGAAATGCGTCTCTTGATCCACGTGAAGTAGCGGTCCGAGTCCAGCTTCTCCAAGAGCTCTCGCGAATCCAGGCCGAGCGCCCTGCCGACGAGCTTCGAGGCAACCACGGGCTCGGTGATTTCACGAGGATTCGCGTACACCGAGTCCACTTCCACGCTCACGGCGAGCTCTCGGCCGTTGCGGTCGTGGATGGTTCCGCGCGGGGCGGTCACTTCCAAGTCCTTCAGGTACTGGGAGCGGCCGATGGCACGCATCCTCTCGCCATCCCGTACCTGAACAGACCAGCTCTTGTACGCGATCGCCATGAAGAGGGCCGTCATGACGAGTGCCGTGAAGTAGAGCCGAAACCGCACCCATTTCGTGCGGCCAACGCCCACGCTCGTGATTGCCCTCATGGGCTTGTCGAGTCTCCCAGCCTGGGATCGGCCGCCGCTAGCTCCGAGGAGCGACCAAGAGCCGACCGAGCAAGTGGGTGAGAATGGGCCCGTACGAGGCGGATTTGCCACGGCTCCGGCCGCGTCATGCGAAGCTTTTCCGCTGCCAGCGCCTCGATCCGCCCTGGATGACGCAAGAGCGATATCTCCAGCCGGAGCTTGCGGTTCTGCTCTTCCAGCCGGCGGCGTTCTGAGGTTTCCTCGGTAATCGCATAGCCATGGTGAATGATCCCGAGCTTCAAGGACACGTGTGCAATTCCCGCGGCTGTCACCGATGCGAGCACGATGAACAGCGTGATGACGCTCCGGCGCGCGCTCATGGGTCACCTTCCTCCGTCTTTTCGCATGCCCGCAGCTTTGCCGAGCGAGCACGTGGATTGCGAGCAACCTCGAGGTCGCTCGCAGTCACTGGTTTTCGGGTGAGCGTGCGGCATGTGGGCTCGGTCCTCTCGCCTGCTGCCTGGGCAAGGTCACGTGGGAGACGCGAAGTCCATCCCAGCTCACGCATTCGCTCCTTGACCATGCGGTCTTCGAGCGAATGAAATGAGATCACCACGAGGCGCCCGCCGGGGTTGAGCAACTCCGGGAACACGCGCAGGAATTCCCCGAGCTCTTCCAGCTCACGGTTTACGGCGATGCGCAGGGCTTGAAAGGTCCGGGTCGCAGGATCGATTCGCTCGCGGCGCGCCGCCCCGTGGGGCATGGCTCGCCTCACCACGCGGGCGAGCTCGGTCGTGGTGGATACCTCTCCTTTGCGGAGCGCTTCCTTGATCGCACGAGAGATCCGCGATGCGTATCGCTCCTCCCCATATTCCCGAAGGATTCTCTCGAGCTCGCTGGCGCTCACACGGCGAAGCAAGTCCTCGGCGGTTTCCCCCGTCGTGGGATCCATCCGCATGTCGAGTGGTCCTTCCTTGGAAAAGGAAAACCCTCGCTCGGCTACGTCGAGCTGTGGCGAGGACACCCCAAGGTCGAGCAGGATTCCATCGACCGCTGGCGTACCCTGGTCCTCAAGGACTTGGGCCATCCGGCCCAATGTGGCGTGCACGAGGGTCACCCGACCGGCAAAAGGCTTGAGCGTTTCGCCTGCAGCTTCGAGGGCGGAAGGATCGCGGTCGATGCCGACTAGTCTTCCATCGGGCGCAGAGGCCTCCAGAATCCGGAGTGCGTGCCCGCCACCCCCGACCGTGCCGTCGCAATAGATCCTTCCTGGCCGCGGTGCCAAAAAACGAATGACCTCATCGACCAGGACTGGCTCGTGGACAAACCGACTCACCCGATCTTCGTCCCCTGCAAAGGTAGGAAATTGAGCTTTTTGTAGGCGCCACCGGCGTGATGGGGCAACTTTCTTGCGGCGATTTCAATGCTTTACTACCTGTGGGGTGGATTTGGTGAAACCCCACCAAGCCTGGTAGCTGAAAGGGCTTTCAGGTCTCGAGACGCGCTCCTTGACGCAGTCCCGTCGGCTGGCTAGTGTGTAGGCATTGTTCGGGCACCAGGCCCTGTATAGGAGCTTTTCTTGCAAGCACAAGCATCAAAGGAGTGGGATGGGATGGACGGTCGCTTAGATGAGCTCGACGTGCAGCTTCACGCGTTAAGAGAGCGTGAAGCTCGCATTCCCCAAGCCTTGGTCCTGGAGTTCAATCGCCGCCTGGATTTCTCATGCATTTACCACGACAGCGCGCTTGAGGGAGTGGTGCTCGCGTACTCCGAGATAAAAGCGGCCATCGACAAGAACATCATCAGCGATGTTTCTCTGATTCCCAGCTACCTCGAGATCAAGCAGTTCAAGGCCGCCATGGACATGACGGCTGAGCATGCCGCCAACAAGAAGAAGCCCATCAACGTAGAAACCATTCGCAAGCTGTATTCCGTTCTCGCGCCGGACGAAGTCCCAAAGGGAATTCCTTACCGAAAGGAAAATCCGCTTCATCGACTCTACTATCATGAGATTTCCTCTCCAGACAAAATCCCGCCCCGCATGAAGAAGCTGCAGGAGTGGATGGACGAGGAGTCGACGAAGCGGCTTCATCCGGTGGAGCGGGCCGCGCGGGCGCACTACCGGCTCATGGGTGTTTTCCCGTGGACAAACCACACCGGACGCGTGGCTCGTCTCCTTTCCAACCTGATGCTTTTGCGCGATGGCTACCCACCTGCCATCGTCCACAGCATCGACCGCCAGCGTTATTACGAAGTGCTTCGTGCCGAGACCGCTGGCATCGTTCCTCTTTATGCCGAGGCCGTGGCGACTGCCGTCGAGACAGCGTGCAAGTTCTACGACGAGGCGACGGCGTCCGTGGCGCGCAGCAGGGCCAGCTAGCCCAGCACCGCGGTCGCCGCGCTGTGCTATACCACGCGTGTGGCCAACGAAGCACGTGGCGCCCGTGGGCGCAGGTTTGCGGAATCCTTAGACCCCGACGCGGCGGAGCTGAACGCGTCGGTGGGGTTCGATTGGCGGCTCCTCCCCCACGACGTGGCAGGCTCCATTGCCCATGCCCAAATGCTCGGGAGACGCGGGATCCTCCCAGCGGCCGATGTGGAACGGATCGTTACGGGCCTTCGGGAAATTGGGGCGGAGCTCGCTGCGGATCTGGCGGATCTAAAGGACAGGGAATCGCCACTCGACTCCGCCCTCGAAGACATCCATATGAACGTGGAGGCCCGTCTTTCCGCGCGCATTGGCGCGGCGGGCGGACGACTTCATACTGCGAGAAGTCGCAACGATCAGGTGGCGACTGACCTTCGTCTTTACGCCTTAGCGTCAGCCAAGAAGCTCATGCTGGAGCTCGACAACCTGCGGCGAGCTCTCTTGGCCCAGGCGAGGGCGCACGTGGACACGCTCGTTCCGGGCTACACGCACCTGCAGCGTGCGCAACCAATCCGACTGGCCCATCATCTACTCGCATACGTGGCCATGTTCGGCAGGGATCGAGCGCGCATGGAGGACGCGGCGAAGCGGGCTGACGAATGCCCGCTAGGGTCTGGCGCTCTAGCTGCCACGACCTTTCCCATCGACCGAAATCAGGTGGCGAGCGACTTGGGCTTCCGCGGTGTGACACGCAACAGCCTGGACGCCGCTGGGGACCGCGATTTCGCTGTTGAGCTCGTGATGGCGTGCGCGCTGGCCCAGGCCCACCTGTCCCGTCTTGGCGAGGAGCTCGTGCTTTGGTCCTCTCAGGAATTCCAATTTGCCAAGCTTCCAGAGGCCTATTGCTCAGGCTCGTCGATCATGCCCCAGAAGGTGAACCCGGACATTCCAGAGCTGGTTCGTGCCAAGACGGGGCGAGTATTCGGCGACCTCATGGCCCTGTTGACGGTGATTAAGGGGCTTCCGCTTGCATACAACAAGGATCTGCAAGAGACCCAGGAGCCGCTTTATGACGCGGTCGAGACCCTCGACATCTGCTTGCGGGTCACGGCGCGCATCGTGCGGGGCACCGTGTTTGACGTGGATCGCATGTGGAAATCAGTGGCGGAAGGCCACCTGGTCGCCACCGAGTTGGCGGATTACTTGGCTTCCAAGGGGATTCCTTTCCGGCGTGCCCACGACGTTGC
Source organism: Deltaproteobacteria bacterium (assembly GCA_016210055.1). Lineage (GTDB taxonomy): Bacteria > Myxococcota_A > Polyangia > Haliangiales > SHYZ01 > JACQUZ01. The sequence continues at coordinate 12,207 of JACQUZ010000163.1, forward strand.
TGGCTCGTTGGTGCGCAAGGCGCAGTCCAGGGGCGTTGAGCTGGTCGCGTTATCGCTCGAGGAGCTAAGGGCCGAAGATCCCACATTCGATCCCGATGTATACGAGTGGCTCGACCCGCTTCGGGCGGTGGATCGCCGAGACGTGGTGGGGGGACCCGCGCGCAATCAGGTGTTGGCCGAAATCTCTCGTCTCGAACAGGAGCTTGGGTGATGCACCACTTTCAGTACAAGGGGGATGAGCTTTTCTGCGAAGACGTGCCGCTCCGAAAAATCACCGAACAGGTGGGCACGCCGACCTACGTGTACTCGCTGGCCACCCTTGAACGCCATTTCGGCGTGTTTGATCAGGCCTTTGCCAAGAGGCGGCATCTCATTTGCTTTTCCGTCAAGGCAAGCTCGAACCTGGCTATCTTGCGCGCGCTTTTTCGACTCGGAGCTGGCGCCGACATCGTGTCGGGCGGGGAGCTCTACCGCGCCTTGCGAGCTGGATGTGACCCCAAGAAGATCGTCTTTTCCGGCGTCGGAAAGCGGGATGACGAGATCGAGCATGCTCTCGAATCAGAAATCCTGGCCTTCAATGTGGAGTCGGTGGCCGAGCTTTCCGCCATCGACCGAGTTGCGGCGAAAGTAGGGGTCGCGGCGCCAGTCGCACTGCGGGTGAACCCGGACGTGGATGCCGAAACCCATCCGTACATCTCGACTGGGCTCAAGAAGAACAAGTTCGGCATATCGGTGGCGGACGCGCGCGAGGCATACAGGCTCGCGCGCCGGCTGCCAAACATCGAAGTGAAGGGCATTGACTGCCATATTGGGTCCCAGCTCACCAAGACCTCGCCCTTTCGCGATGCCATCCGTCGCGTTGCTGCCCTTGCTCATGAGCTTCGGCGCGAAGGCGTACCTCTCGCGTTCGTGGACGTGGGCGGCGGCTTGGGGATTCCGTACCAAGAAGAGGGAGAGGAACCTCCCTCACCACACGAGTATGGGCAGGCCATCTGCGACGCGGTGGAGCCGTTCGACGGGTTGGACTTGACCCTTGTTTGCGAGCCTGGACGGGTCATCGTGGGCAACGCAGGGGTGCTCCTGACCAAGGTGCTCTACCTCAAGCAAAGCGAGATCAAGAACTTCACCATCGTTGACGCCGCGCTGAACGACCTCATCCGCCCCGCGTTTTACCAGAGTTACCACTCGATCAAGCCCGCCTTGCGGCGGGAAGGCGTCGGGAAGTGGGTGACGGATATCGTGGGACCCATCTGCGAGACCGGGGATTTCCTCGCCCGCGACCGGGAGATCCAAAAGGCGGACGCCGGCGACGTCTTGGCCGTCATGTCCGCCGGAGCGTATGGGTTCACCATGGCCTCCAACTACAACTCCAGGCCCCGTGCTGCCGAGGTCCTGGTCACGGGCGACACGTTTTCCGTGATCAGGCGGCGCGAGGACTACGAGGATCTCGTGCGCGGGGAAGAAATCCCGGCTTGGCTTTGAGCGCCTTGGTCCCGAGGTCACCACTCCCCAGTCAAGTGCGCCATCAATAACGGGCGTCCGCGTGCGTCCCTTTCGGCGGACAGGGACGGCATCGCAGTAGCCACTCCGAGCGGGGCAGAGCGCACGTCAACCTTGCGGGTGAGGAACGCTCCCAGGACCAGCCCCGAAGCGAGTCCGCCCAGTGCGAAGTGCTCGAAACGGTTGGCTTGTCCCTGGTTCTCGAGCGACGACGCGAGGAGAATCCCAGCGGTCATTCCGGCGAGCCCGGAAAGGTCGATCAGGGCCACGTGTCCTCGGCTGATTTCATGCTTTACGGCGAGCGTGGCGCCGGCGACCAGCCCTGCATTCACGCCGGTGAGGAGGAGTGGACCGGCCAAGTCGTCCTGCCGATCGAACGCCGCCCAGAAAAGCAAGCCGGACATGGTGCCCCACAAGGCTCCGCTGTTGATGAGCGCGGAATCCCCAGCGCTCAACTTCAACCTCCGTGACGTGAGAGCGGTGCCGACGACCCCTGCCGTTGCTCCCGCAAATACCGAAGGAGCGTACCAGGGTTGCTCGTCTGTCAAGGTGAGCGCCAGGCCAATTCCCTCCATGGCTCCCCACACGGCACCTCCAAGGATGTACGACGTGGTACCTATGGGGATTTGCGGAGGGGCCCCAAGGTGAACCGCGCCGTAGCCAATCCCTCCGCCGACGAGCATGAATGGCGGGAGGAGGGCGAGCTTGTCACCGCGGAAAATCGTGGCGTAGATGCCGATGCCAGCCACCCCACCAAAGAACGTGGAACCGGCCAGGAGCTCTGAACGCCCGCTTTTCGGAGGTGTGGGCAATCGGACGTGGAGGGCCTGGGTGTCGTTCGCGAGGATTTCGATGGCGCGCTTGTGTGGTTCGCGTCCGGGCGCTTCGACGGTGAGCTCGTGAGCTCCAATCGGGAGTCGATCGATGTAGGTGCCCACGCCGACGAGCCTCTGGTCGACAAAAACCCGGGCGTCTCCAGGCTCGGTGGTGACGCGGATGCGTCCCATGACGGGCGTTAGGTGAAACGAATAAGTATATGGCTGCCCAATCTCCGCGATGATCGGCTCGGTCGCTGGCTCGTAACCAGGGAGCTCCACGTGCATGGTGTACTTCCCGGCCGGGACACGGATTGGATCCTTGTCGTTGGCCTTTCCCACGATGGGTTCGGGTGGACCAGTGAGCGTGACGGTCGCCCCAGGAGGCTCGGTCGCCACTCGGATACGAGCCGGGAGCCGCCGCAACACGGCAACGCGGTTCCCGACAGTCTCGCGCTCCTCTGCTGACTTCGGCGAGTCCGAGGGAAGCGCAAGAATGTAGCGCTCGAACCAGAAGACCGCCTGCTCGAAGTCAACCAAGCGCTCGCATGCCTGGCCAATGTTGTAAATGGCCTCGGGTACGGGAACGAGGCAATATGCGGCCAAGAATTCCGGAATCGCGCGCTCGTATTCACCTTGGGTGTAGAGCTCTTGGCCGCGGCGGTAGTGCTCCTTGGCACGGTCTTTTCTGGTGAGCGAATCCGAATCAATGGGCTCAGCACACTGGATGGGCTCAAGGACTGGCGCGTTGTATTGAGCGCGCGCTTGGCCATGCAGGAACCACGTGAGCGCCGATACGGTCGAAAGGAACAGGGACGGGGGCTTTCGTCTCATGCTCTAAAAGGGGCTGGGCTTGATCTCGCCGCCGCTCGTGGGCCCGCGGTCCGGCTCCACGTGGGGCGGGGATGGGGCCAAAGCAGGGGGCTTCGGCTTGGCCTTTGGCGGGCGAGCGGGCTTCGCCGCCTCGGCGAGTCGCTTGAGGGTCACGGGGACCTCTTGGTCCTTCGTGGGGTAAAACTTGGCACTTGCCTCTGCGAAGCCGTCGAGACGAAGGGTGAGCGAGATCTGGTCGTCGCCCTTTGGGAGCTCGATGCCCGTTGGAGTTTTTCCTTTCTTGACCGACTCCCACCAGACCTCGGCGCCAGGCGGATCGCTTGTGACGCGGACGACGATCATTTCGATTTTCGGCTTTTCAGGCACCGCCACGGTGGTGGCTGGCGGTGGCGTTGCGATCGTCATGGTCGCCGGCTGCCGTGGAGGTGGCTCGGGCAGGATGCGCGACACGGCGAGCGCGACGCCCAGCACGACAACGCTCACACCCGCTCCCCAGGCAATGGCTCGCTTTTTTCCTGCTTGCGGGCCCACCCCAAGCCGACCACCCGTGGACAGGTGGCCAGAAATTGCCCGTACTTCCTCGCCGTTTTCCAGCTTCCCCAAGTCGGCGTCCAGCTCGGCCATCGACTGGTAGCGATGGTCGCAACTCTTGGCCATGGCCCGGAGTATGACGGCGTCGAGGGCGAGCGAGATCCCAAGGTCCGGTCGGAGCCGACTCGGAGGCTTGGGCTCCTGAGACAAGACCTGCGAGATGATGTTCAAGTAGTTGGTCCCCTGGAAGGGCACTTCACCGGTGATTATTTCGTAAAGGATCACGCCGAGGGCGTAGACGTCGATGCGGTGATCCAGCTCGTCTTCGCCCCGCGCTTGCTCGGGGGACATGTACAGCGGCGTGCCCAGCACCATGCCGGTTTGGGTCAGGCGAGGCGACGAGCCGCCACCTTCTTCTTGATCGTTGCGGATGGCCTTTGAAATCCCGAAGTCCACCACCTTCACGAAATCTCGCTCGCTGCGCCGGATGATGAACACGTTCTCGGGCTTCACGTCCCGGTGAACGATCCCCTTGCTATGGGCGGCGCCGAGTGCGCCGGCCACCTGCCTGGCGATGCCAACGGCACGGGCGGGTGCGAGCGGGCCTTCCCTGGAAAGAAGGTGTGCCAGGGACTCTCCCTCGAGGAACTCCATGACCACGAAGGTCCGCCCGTCCTCAGTCTCTCCGAAATCGGTGATATCGACGATGTGCTCGTGGCCAATCGACGAGGCCAGGCGAGCCTCCTGCTGGAGCCGCGCCACGACATCCGCCTTCTGTGCGTACTTGTCGAGAAGGACCTTGATGGCGACTCGCTTGCCAATGAGCAGGTGGCGTGCCTCGTAGACGGCGCCCATGCCGCCTTCGCCGATTTTTCGCGTCACCTCGTACCGACCCACCAGCTTCGCACCTACGATGGGGTCGTCGCCGAGCTGCCCTTGCGTCCGGTCTGCCTCGGTGAATGGGGTCGGCCGAGCCCGGATGACGGGCGTTGCCGCTGCCGATACGGCGCTTACCGCACCGCTTGCGCGCACGGTATCGGACAGTGAAACCGGCAGCTCCTCCTCGGCAATCGAGGTGCCGCAAGCGGTACACCGCCCTTCCCCTGGCGGGTTTAACGTTCTGCACCCAGGGCAGGCACGCATGAAATCGCCCAGATGATACCTTATCCCAGGTGGAAAAAGTCCCGGATACGGGCGAGCAGGCGGGAGCGCGCGTCGGCAGCGCGGCGTGCCTCGGCTTCTTCCGACAGCCCTCGTTGTCGAGAGGCGAGCTCGACCTGCCGCGTCGCCAAGAGCGATGAGATCTCGTCCGCGATCTTGGGCCGCGCGTCGAGGAGCCTTTGGAAGCTCGCGTGGTCGACGAGGTAGCAGGTCACGTCTGTCTTTGCCGTGCAGGTGGCCGTGCGTGGCTCGCCTGTGACCAGGGACATCTCGCCAAAGAAGTCGCCAGGCGCCAGCGCGGCTACCTCTTTTTGCGCTCCATCGACGCTCAGGCGCACTCCCACGCTTCCGTTTTGGATGAGGTAGAGGGAGTCTCCCGGGTCCCCCTGCCGGATGATCATCTCCCCCGCGGCGAACTTGACCCTTCGCATGCCCTCGGCGAGGAGCTCGCGTTCCGAGGGGTCGAGCCGGCCAAGGAGATCGATCCGGGCGAGGGCATCCATTCGGTCGAGGAACTCCTGCTGCTCTTGGACGCTGGCTTCGATGCTCGTGACTTGGTTCATGTAAAGGGTTCGGATTGGGAAGGGGATTTCGAGCCCTTCCCGCTTTGCGGCGTACCAGATACGGGTCCTAAGCTCGCCATCAATCCGCTCGTCCTGTTGGAAATCGTCGATCCAGTAGCGGAGCGCATATTCAATCGAGCTGTCGGCAAACTGGAGGGGGACGCACTCGGCTGCCGGCTCGTCCCTGACTCCGGCGACGTCACGGGTGCAGGACAAGAGCACTCGTTTCACTTCGTTGGGCGGGTGGCGGTAATGGAAGCTGACGCGCAGCCACATGCGGTGGGCGGAAGTCGGGCGAGAGAAATTGATTACCTCCGACCGGACCAGCTCTGCGTTCGGAATAATCACCATGTCGCCGTCCTTGTTGACGAGGTGCATCGTGCGCCACTTCATCTGAGTCACGCGTCCCGTCCGCTGCCCCACCTGGAGCCAATCGCCGATGCCGAATGCTTGGTCGACCTGGAGCGCAAGACCAGCGAGGAGATTGGAAAGGGTGCTTTGTAGCGCCAAGCCAATGACGGCCGTGAGCACGGCCGAGGTCGTGACGAGCGACAGGAGGTTCACGCCGCTTTGCTTGAGGACCCCCATGATGATGAAGAAGAACGCCGCGGCCTGCAGGAGATCGCGAAGGATCTTGGACACCCGCACGCGGGTGCGGGAGAGGAGGATGTCGAAAAGAAGCATGTCCACCACGCCCGAGATGCCGAAGGACAAGAACGCGAGCGTGAGGAAGTTGAGGATGGCGAACGCGGTTGGGGCGAAAGCCGCGTCGGCGGCTATGGCTGCACCGCGCAGGAGAAGGGCTAGCACCAAGAAAAACAGGGGGGCCTTGCCCCGATTTCGCTTCCCTTCAGGGAGCAACCGGCGCAGGAACAGCACCACGACAAGGGCCACCAGGGTGGCCGCGATTCCACCGAAGGAAAGCTGCATGTGGTGAACGCGCTCCCAGGGGCGCATGGGCGGACTCCTATCGTAGCACTTGGGCTATGGGCTGGAGACGAGTCACAATAGGGGGGTGCACGATTGGCGAGCGGGTTGCGTCGGCGTTGTCCTTGCTGGCGTCCTAGGTGCTGCTCCGAGCGTGCAAGGGGAGGAGCCGACCTACGGCACTCTGGTCGTCGCAGGAGGTCATGAAGACGGCCTGGTACCGGAAGAACGAGCCAAGAGCGAGGTACGTCAATCGGACTTGGGCAAGCGTCTCCCTCGCTCGGCGCCCGACGCCCTGAAGTACGAGCCGGGCGTGTTTGTCCAGCAAACGGCGCACGGGCAAGGCTCAGCCTTTATCCGCGGCTTGACCGGCCAGCAGACGTTGATTCTCTTCGACGGTATCCGCCTCAACAACGGCACGTACCGGCAAGGCCCCAATCAGTACTTCTTTACGCTCGACTCGCGCACGATCGATTCCATCGAGATCCTTCGCGGCGGCGCGTCGACCCGTTTTGGCTCTGACGCGTTAGGTGGCGTTATCCTGGCTCACCCCGTCGAGCCCTTGAGGGGGGACGAGCACTCCTGGAAGCTAGTACCTCGGCTTTTTCTGCGGGGAACCACGGCCGACGATGAACGTGGGGGCAGGCTGCAGCTTGGCGCTTCGTTGGGCGACAAGCTGGGGATGATTGGCGGATTCGGTGCCCGCAGGGTGGGCCTGCTCAAAGGGGGGGGGGCGGTGCGGAGCCCGGTGAACGGGCAGATCCCATGGGTTCCGCGTCTCGCCGAGGATGGACGCACCCAGCTTGGGACAGGCTACGACGAAGTGACGGGCGATGGGCGAGTTGTCTACCGCCTTTCCCAAGGCCACGAGGTGACGGTCGCAGCCTACGCCTACCGCCAGTACGATTCGCCACGCACGGACCAGTGCCCACCCCCCGAGGCCCGGTTTGATCAGTGCCTGATGTTCGAGGAGCAGTTCCGCACCCTCGTCTATGGCGTGTACTCTGGCGAGCTCGGGCGATGGGCGCGCTCGCTTCGCGGAACCCTCTCCTGGCAAAGGCAGCACGAGCGACGGAATCTCGATCGTCCGGCCTCGTTCGTCAAGAACCTGGGGCGAGACGACGTGGACACGTTGGGCACGGCCCTCATCGCTGTGACCGAAACTTGGAAGGTTCGCCCGTGGCTTGGGTTGGCGCTCACGTACGGCGGCGATACCTACCATGACCAAGTGGTTTCGAGGAGCTGGATCACGTTTACCGACGTGGACCTCACGCGCGAGCTCAGCCGTGGCCAGTACTTGGACGGGTCAAGTTATACCTATGGAGGGACCTTTCTCGACGGGGAGGCGAGAATTGCCGGTGACTGGTTGGCGAATGCTGGCGGGAGGGCTTCATGGGTTTACGCCCGGGCTCCAGAAGATTCCGAGTCGGGCAGCCTGCCCGTGGATCGGGCTTGGTTTCCGTTCTCTGGTCACCTCGGTCTTCGCTGGCGCGTTGCGTCCCAGGCGTCGATCCTTGCGGGGATCGACCGCTCGTTCCGCGCCCCCAACTTGGACGACATGACGTCGCGCCAGCAGACAGGGCCGGGCTTTCAGTTCGAAAATCCTTCTCTTTCGCCCGAGCGGGCAACGACCATGGAGCTCGGTTTTCGCTGGAAAAGACGGCCCATTTCGGCGGATGCTTGGGTCTTCCGCACGTTCCTCGACGACGCGGTGATAAAGGTACCGAAGCAGGCCTTTGATTGCCCGCCGGAAACCCCCGGGTGCCTGTCCTCCCGGACCCAAGTTCGACTGGAGAATGCCAAGGGGCGGTCGGAAATCCGTGGTTTCGAGGGCGGGATGAGCGCCCGAGTTCCAGTGCGCGCGGCGCAGGTGAGCTTGCGAGGCACCGTGGCTTGGACCTGGGGCGAAGACCCTGACGGGGTTCCACTCTCGCGGATCCCCCCGACCAACGGAACGATGGAGGCGGACGTGACCCACCGGGTTGGGCTTGGCGTGGGGACGAGCCTGCGTTGGGCGCTCGCGCAGCGCCGGTTGGCCCTTTCGGATACCTCCGACGCTCGAATTCCTCTAGGAGGAACGCCTGGCTATGCGGTGGTCGACGTGCGTGCGTCCTGTCGGCTTGGGGCGCGCTTCGCGGTGGCGGCCGTCCTCGAAAACCTGTTCGATCAGGCCTACAGGACCCATGGTTCGAGCGTGAACGGCCCGGGACGGGGGCTCATGCTGTCTTTTGAGCTCTCGCCCGGCTCTTAATGGAATTGGCATAATGGGCGTCATGGTCAAGACCTGGGCGTCCTGGTTCACCCACCACCTCCTTTTCCTGGCGCTGGCCTGTGGCAAGGAGGATCCCCGGCCCAACGTTCCCGATGCCGCGCCCGACGCGGCCATGGCAGACAGTGGACAGCCCGACGCGACGGAAAAATCATGTCCGCCGCCGTTCGTCGAGGACGTGAGCACGTGCCAGCCGCTCTCGACGGATTACCGGCCGCGAGACAACGCTTCTGCAGCCGACGACTGGCCGGCATGCGTCTCGGACGACAATACCTACCACCCAGTCGACCCGAGCATTTCAACCGTGGCCAGGATCGCGGGTTTCGAGAAGATCGCGAAGGACTTGTGGGAGAACAACAAGGTTCCGTCGCCAGGCGACTTCTTGACCGCGCGCACGACCTACGCAGAGCCCGAAGGGCTCGACTCGCGCGTGGTGCGTCGCGTGGACATCCATTACCCCGCACCGTCGGGCGCGGATGCAGGCAAGAAATGCAGCGATTCGGGAATTCCCGAGAAGTATCCCGAATACTGCGTGGGTCCGGCCCAGCTTCTCCCCATCCTGAACGATGCTTTTTCCAAGGGTCAAAGTGGCGAGACGCCCCGCGTGCACGCGGCGCGAATCGAAGCGGCTCTTCTTTGGTTCCTCTATGCCTCGGCCTTGTCCGAGGCGACCTCATGCGCCGACAAGCCCAAGGATTGCGACAGCGCGTGGGCGTATTACACGGGCGGGACAGCAAGGAACCAGCCAAGCGGGCTATCGCGCTACGTGCGAGCTCTTGGCGTCGAGACCCATGATCGAGCCTACGACGCCACCCTTGCGGTTCGCTGCTGGCGTGACCTGGATCAGGCGGTTCCCGCGGCGAAAACGGACCTCCAGCTGCGCGCACGGGCACAGCTCGACGTGGCCACCCTTCGCGGAGTCGCGCTGATTACCAGGCAACGCTTCGCGGCGCTCGAATGCTCGACAGGTGAGGCCAGGGATGCACACTTTGCCTTCTTGAAGGTCATCGTCCCGCTCTTGGACCGCGCGGCACGCGAGCGAGATGCGACCAAGGCAGGCTCGCTGCAAGCCCAGGTGCAAGCATCATCGGCCTCCGAGGTCCAGGTTGGCGTGGCCGTTTCGGCCCTGGACGCGTTGTTCCCCTGTCCTTGACGCCGAGCGCATGTGCGCGCTACTTCTAACCCTCATTCCGGTTTTCACTAGCGGCCAGTAGGCCAGGAGACTTTTTGACATGAATTTCAAAGTGGCAGACCTCAAGATGGCGGAGCAGGGCCGCCTCAAGATCGAGTGGGCGGAGTCGCGGATGCCGGTGCTCATGGCGCTTCGCGAGAAGGCTCGCGCCGAGCAGCCCTTGAAGGGGATGCGCATCGCCGGCTGCCTGCACGTAACCAAGGAGACGGCCGTCCTCATCCGCACCCTCCGGGCCGCGGGCGCCGAGGTGAGCTGGTCCGGCTGCAACCCGCTGTCGACGAACGATGAGGTCGCCGCTGCCCTGGCTGCCGAAGGAACGTCCATCTACGCGTGGCACGGGCTTTCCACCGAGGAGTTCTACTGGTGCATTGAGCAGACCTTGGCGTTCAAGCCCACGCTGACCCTCGACGACGGCGCCGACCTCATTTTCACCGTGCACTCGAAGCATCCCGAGCTCGCCCAGTCCATCCTCGGTGGCACCGAGGAGACCACCACGGGCGTCCAGAGGCTCCGCGCCATGGCCGGTGACGGGAAGCTGATTTACCCCGTCTACGCGGTGAACGACAGCGAGACCAAGTGGGATTTCGACAACGTGTACGGCACCGGCCAGTCATCGATTGACGGAATCCTTCGCGCCACGTCGGTGTTCCTTGCCGGCAAGACGTTTGTCGTGGCTGGCTATGGCCACTGTGGCAAGGGCGTGGCCGCCCGAGCGCGTGGCATGGGGGCGAACGTTGTCGTGACCGAGGTCAAGCCGACTCAGGCGCTCAAGGCGGTCCTCGACGGGTTCCGCGTGATGCCGATGGATCAGGCCGCGCGAATTGGTGACATCTTCATTACGGCCACTGGCGTGAACGACATCCTGGTTGGTCGCCATTTCGAGCAGATGAAAGACGGCGCCGTGATCTGCAACACCGGCCACTACGACGTCGAGATCCGCATCCCCGAGCTCGAGAAGCTCTCCAAGGGGAAGCGCGAGATCCGTCCCAACAACGAGGAGTACACGCTCCAGGATGGGCGTCGGATTTACCTCTTGGCAAAGGGTCGGCTCGTCAACCTCGCGGCCGCGGAAGGCCATCCGTCCGAGGTCATGGACATGTCGTTTGCCAACCAGTTCCTGGCCCTGTGCCGCCTCGCCAAGGACGGACGCAAGTTCGAAAAGAAGGTCTACGAGCTACCGCCGGAGCAAGATCAAGAACTGGCGTTTCTCAAGCTAAGTACCTTGGGAATTCAGACCGACACGCTCTCCGAGGAGCAGAAGAAGTACATGATGGACTACTCGGCGGGTACGTAGGACCGTGGATCCAGGCTGAGCGCGGGCGAGCTACGCCCGCGCTCGGGCCGACTTGCCAGCCGCCAGCTTGGCAGGCTGCACCTTCGGCGATCTCACATGCACGCCGTTGGTGCTCTTAGAAGCCTCTTGGAGCTGCGCGACCTTCGGGGTTTGCTCCCACGTGAAGTCCTTTTCCATCCGGCCGAAATGGCCGTAGGCCGCGGTCTGCCGGAAGATCGGGCGGAGGAGATTGAGCTCGCGGATGAGCGCGCCCGGCCGGCAGTCGAACACCTGGCGAATGGCCTTGGCGAGCTTCTCGTCGGCGACCGTGCCTGTCCCAAAGGTGTTGACCATGATGGAAACTGGCTCCGCTACGCCGATGGCGTAGGCGAGCTGAACCTCACAGCGTTGCGCGAGCTTGGCCGCGACGACGTGCTTGGCTAGGAAGCGCGCATAGTAAGACGCCGAGCGGTCCACCTTGGAAGGATCCTTGCCCGAGAAGGCGCCGCCACCGTGACGCCCCATGCCGCCGTAGGTGTCGACGATGATCTTTCGTCCCGTGAGGCCCGAGTCACCCATTGGGCCTCCGACAACAAAGCGTCCCGTGGGATTGATGTAGATCTTGGACTTGGGAGTGAGGAGCTCGGAAGGGATGGCCCAATCGATGACATGCTTGCGGATCGCTTCCTCGAGGGTCTTCTTCTTGACGCTGTCTGAGTGCTGCGTGGAAAGAACGACGGCGTCCACGGCGACGGGACGGTCGTTCTCATAACGCACGGTCACCTGGCTTTTCCCATCGGGCCGAAGGAAATCGATGCCGTCGATCTCTTGTTTTCTTACCTGGGCAAGGCGGCGCGTGAGCTTGTGGGCGAGCTGGATGGGGCGGGGCATGAGCTCCTTGGTTTCGTCGCAGGCATACCCGAACATCATCCCCTGATCGCCCGCCCCTTGCTCCTCGGGAGAGCCGCGATCCACGCCGCGGGCGATATCGGGCGACTGCTGCTCAATGGCGGTGAGGACGCCGCAGGTCTTGTAGTCAAACCCCATTGAGCTGTCGTCGTAGCCAATCTCCTTGACCGTATCGCGCACGATCTTGGGCATGTCGACGTAGCAGCTCGTCGTGATTTCACCGGCCACGAGCACGAACCCGGTCTTGGTTACCGTTTCACAGGCCACCCGGCAGTTCGGGTCCTGAACGATGATTGCGTCGAGGATAGCGTCGGAAACCTGGTCACAGATCTTGTCAGGATGTCCTTCAGTTACCGACTCGGACGTGAAAAGAAAATCAGCCATGTATTGTTCTCCGGCGCTTTGAAAGCGGAACTATAACTTTTGTACTTCTCGAGTCAACACAAGGTAGCATCGCGAAAGGGATGGCGGGCATCCAAGCACAGGCGAGGAACTGATGAGCTTGCGGCTCTTTTTGCCCAGTGACGATGGCTATCAGGATGCGCTCGACAACCTGACCCACCGAGCATCGGTGATTCCGCAAGAGGTCGATGAGCGGGCGCGCGCGATCATTTCTGATGTGAGGGCGCGGGGTGACGCGGCAGTGCGCGAGTACACCGAGCG
>JACQUZ010000164.1 GCA_016210055.1 Deltaproteobacteria bacterium
GATCACGTACTCGCCACCTCGACCATAAAGCACCAGATCACCGCCGCCTGGAGCAGGCGCACGTCCCAGCGTTTCCCAGGGAATCATTCGTCGTGTTCCACGTGTTGCTTGCGAACGAGGCCGTTCAGCACAGAAATCGCCTGCCTCATCGGCGGTTTGGCCCTCCCATGAGCACCCGCTCGAGCTCGTTGTACGCGTTCGTGAGGGCCTGCGAGACCTCGGTGGCGGCTTTCAGCTTCTCGGGGGCGGAAGCATGAAGATCCGGATGGTACTTCCGCATCAACTTGCGGTACGCAGACTTGACCGCGTCGAAGTCGCTTCCGTAGGGAATTTCGAGCACCGCAAAATACTTGGCGAGCTCTGAATCGTAACGAAGATTGCCGACGCGCCGGGCACGCGGGCCAGACGTGCCGGGAGAAGGCTCTCGCCGTTCCCGAGCCCCCCGGGAACCTCGAGACCCACCAGATGGTCCACTGCTGGCACGTTCCCTGGCTGCTTGTGCGGCGCGGACTTTTTCCACCCGTTCGCGGGCGATACGCTCTCGCTCGGCACGATCCTTCGGAATTCCGTTCGCGCTTGGTCCAGCCGGGGGGGCATCTACCCGCGTCTTGGCCTCTTGCACCCGCTCGCGCTCCGCCTGCGCCAGTTTTCTCCTGCGGAGCTCCATCTCCAGGTCCTCGTCGGATAGAGAGGCGATGACCCTGCGGGGATCCACGACATCTGCAGCCCGCTCGAGAAGGGCATTCAGGTTGGCCTTGGCTGCCTCGATGAGGCGACTGCGGATGCTCATGCCTTTGCCCGCTTGGGTGGCGGCGGTGGTGGCCTGGGCGTGGAGCGGACCCCTGACGTTCCCGCATCCTTGGACCCGATTTCCTCACCTGGGAGCGGCGTGGCCCGACTTCCTACCTCGGCTGTCCCCACGTTTCGTGTCAGGAGCTTGGCGATCAGGCTCTGGGAATGAGAGGTAAGCTCGATGAACACGACGCCCATCCCGAGGGGCGATTCCTGCACGCGAACAACCTCGCCGATACCCTCGATCGTCTCGAGCTCATCCATGATGACGGTAAACTTGAGGTTGACCTGGGTGCCCACATCAAGCGGCTGCTTCGTCCGTATGAACACGCCGGATCGACTGATGTTGGTCACATACTCGGCAATGAATTGATCAACCGACGCGAACTCGTGGTTGATGGTGACGCGCTCAGCGCGCGGGACGATCTTCTTGCTCACCTTCCACCTCGATCGAGTTCAGATTCCCTTCTTCCTCGCTGCCACCCTTGCCCTTGCGCCGCTCTGCCGCCTTCTTGCCCAGGATCTCGTATTGCTCGATGTGAAAGCTGCCCCGTCCCTTGATCTGGACCCGTTTCTGGAGCCGCTTCTCAGTTTCCTCCAGGAAATCCTTGTCGACAGTCTGAAGCTGCGCAGCAATTTCGGGATGGCAAGCGATCACCACAGCATCCTCTTTGACGGCGCCCCCCTGCCGGCGGAGCTCGCGGAGGATTTCATAGCAAATGGTCGTCTTGGACTTGAGGTACCCCTTCCCCTCGCAATAGAAGCAGGGTTCAGTAAGCGTCCGCGACAAGGACTCGCGGGTCCGCTTTCGCGTCATCTCGACGAGACCAAGCTCGCTGATCTTGGAGACATTCGACTTCGCCCGGTCCCGCTGCAAGGCCTCGTTGAATGCTTTCCAGACCTTCTCGCGATTCGACTCCCTGTCCATGTCAATGAAGTCAACGACGATGATGCCGCCGATGTTCCGAAGACGGAGCTGATCTGCAACCTCTCGACATGCTTCCAGGTTGTTCTTGGTAATCGTCTCCTCGAGGTTTTTCTTGCCGACAAATCGCCCGGTATTCACGTCGATTGCCGTTAGTGCCTCTCCCTCGTCGTAGATGAGATATCCGCCCGACTTGAGCCATACCTTTCGTTCGAGCGCGCGATCGATCTCCACTTCGATGCCAAACCCATCAAAGATAGGTTCGGTTCCTTCGTAGAGCTCGACCCGTCCGAGGAACTGGGGCATGAACGCGGCCACGAACTTGTGAACCCGGTCGTACTCCGTCCGTGAGTCGATAATGAGCCTGTCGACCTCTGGGGTGAGGTTATCGCGTACAGAACGGAGCAAGAGGTCAAGGTCACTGTAGACGAGGGAGGCCGGCTTCGCCCGCTCGCTCTTGCGCAGAGTCTCCCGCCATAGCTTGGTCAGGAAATCCATGTCGTCGCGCAGCTCCTGCTCGGACGCACCCTCTGCGACGGTGCGGACAATAAATCCGGTCCCCTTCGCCCGATGAGCCTCCACGATGTCACGTAATCGTTTCCGCTCTTTTTCGCTCGCAATCCGTCGCGAGATGCCAACGTGGTCCACCCCAGGCATGAAGACCAGGTGGCGACCGGGGAGCGAGACGTACGTGGTTACCCGCGCCCCCTTGGTACCCATGGGCTCCTTCGCCACCTGGACGAGAACCTCCTGCCCTTCCCTGAGCAAGTTCTCGATCTTCTGGCCGCGGATTGCCCGAGCCTGATCGACCTGAGGCTCCTCCTGCACTTCCCGCTCGTCTTCGTCGGCAAAAAGACTTCGCTCGTCACCGGCCCCGCGCACGTCTGCTACGTACAAGAAGGCAGCCTTCTCCGTGCCGATGTCTACAAACGAGGCTTGCATCCCCGGCAAGACGCGCACGACCCGCCCCTTGTAGATATTCCCCACGATGCCGCGCTCGCGCTTTCGCTCGATGAACAGCTCTGAAAGGATTCCGTTCTCAACAAGCGCAACGCGTGTTTCCGGACCGTCCGCGTTAACGACCAACAGGTTACCTGACATGGATTCTCGCAAAATTTTTCGCGACCGATAGAGGGCGTGACAGGAATGTCCTAGTCACGAGTCTCGACAGGACGCCGATTACTCGCTGCGTAACACGAATCCCGCCACCTTACAAGCAATTGCAGCCACTTCCGCGCCTGTGCACACTTTGTAATGCCTTGGCCCGCGGCTTGCTTTTCCAGCAGACTGATTGGCGAGATAGAGCTTGGACTAGTTATCCAGTTGTCGCGCTTCTTGTTTCGTCACTTTTCATCGCCTGGTTTGAGTAGTTAGTTAGAAAGGGAAGCCCCCGGGGACGGGACCGGGGGCTTTCGAATTTTCGGGGCACGATCTCCTCACGCCGCGCGCGCTGGGCCGATCTCAGAAATCGGCTCTCCGTCCTCTCCCAATGTCACAGGCGCAAGGCCGAGCCCTCTCTCCAAGAGGGCATGACCAGCGTAGATGATCGGCGTAAGACCGATCGCCAAGGCGAGTTTTACGGCATAGGCGTTGGCGACAATCCTGAGAATCGTCCCGAGCGGCATGATGCCGTAAAACGCGAGCAGATCGACCACGAACGTGTCGATGCACTGGGAAGCCACCGTGGATCCGGTAGCGCGCAGCCACAACAGGCGGTTTCTTGTTCTCTTCTTCAGCGCCGTGAACACGGCGATATCGAGGAGCTGCCCGATCAAGTAGGCCGTGAGCGAGGCAGCAAAGATGCGCTGTGAGCCGGTGAACACGTTGTTGAACGACGACTCGTTCACGCCCTTCCAATCCGCTCCCTTCGTGAACGCCGCCCAGGGAAGGGCGGCGGCGACTGCGATGCCAACCATGGCAAAGAGAGCGGAACAGAACGCTGCCATGGTCACCGCACGCGCGGCACGCTTCCCGTAAAACTCGTTAAGGATGTCTGTCAAAAGGAAGGTGACCGGGAAAAGCACCATGCCGCTCGTAATGTCGAAGTGCGAGCTTGCCACCTCCGCGAAGAAAATCTTGCCGCCAATCAGGTTCCCCACCACGAGCGATGTGACGAACATGCTCGCGAGGAAGAGGAACAACCAGAGCCTGGTATCCATCCTCATGACGGGCAGGACTATAGCCCAAGGTAGTAAGCCGCACCTTGCCCCGGAGATTCAGTCACTTGCACCTCGAGACCGGCAACCACTTCCCGACGAAGGGTGGGGCCTAGGCGAGCTACGAGCGCTCGTGCCAGCTCCACCGCAAGAGCCTCGACGACAACGTTGTCGATCGGCAACAACAAGACCTCGTCTCTTGGGATGACGTACCGCTTCCCGCAGAGGAGAAACTCCAGTTCGACCTGGTCACTCCTGAGTACTTGGAAATGCGGGCAGTTCTCGGCCAGGATGAGCAGCTCGTTCCACTCGCGGCATTGGGCTTCAATCGCCTGCTTGATCAGGCCAAAGTCGAGAAACGCCGCGCATGAGATGTCCTTTAGATCCAGAGTGCAGCTCACCTGGAAATTGTGCCCATGGATGCGCTCTTTTGTTCCATCACCCAGCACGGTGAGGTGTGCGGCGCTGAACTTGAAGTTGTCCTTGGAGACGAAGATACGATGAGGCGGCCGCATCCTCCGCGTGATGCTACCATCGGAACGCGAGCGATGCAGCCGCGGCGTGCTCCCACTTGAGGTCCGTGTCCACGACGGGTGATGCATCGCTCGAAGATGGGATCGTTGCCCTCAGAAAGCGTGCTTCCAGGCGAAATGGCTCTATGAGCAGCCCAACACGAGAAGAGAGAGGCACGCGGGCACGAATGGTCGCCGACGCGTACACGCTATAGATAGCGCGTCCATCGCTCGCCTTGAGGTAGTCCACGGGCATGAGCCCAACCTGAGGCTCGATCGCCGCCCCGGCCCGTCCCACGGGAATCGGAATACGGAAGCTTAGCTCCCCACGGGTGCGGTTGGCCTCCGGGCCGTCGTAGCGTTCCACGCCGATGCCGAAGTAGTCGCCATCCACGTGCCCTCGAGCGCCGACGTAGTCCGGTCTCCCGCCCACGCCGACCTTGAGCACCGGACCACCTGCGAGCGAAAACCCCGCTTCGCCGGCTCGAGGGACGACGAGAACCAGCGCTCCCATGCAGAGCGAAAGCACGCGCACGAAAGATCGGATCGGCTCATCGGTACGGCACTTGAGTACAGAGAAGAGGTCTCAATCCCTGAGCACCAGGAACGACAACCAGGCGCAGGCAATCGCGTTCAGGGCCAGCCAGATCGGGTCGAGGACGCTCGGAATCCATTGGATGTCGGCCGTGCGGACGACGAGATGGAAAAGGAGGTGTGCCGCCACGCCCGCGGCTAGCCCAGCGAGGGGAGCTCGCAAGCGTGAAAACCCGTAACCCAAAGCAATCACGCCGAGGGGAAGCAGGCCGCTGAAGAACAGTGCATTCCCATGAGACGACGGTCCGAACAGGTGGAGGTCCCACGACGGAAGGCCATGCGTGAGCAAGTCCACTCCGGGCCACGACGCCAAAGTGGCCCCCAGGTCCCCTAGGAAGGGCAGGAAAAACAGGCCACTGGAACCAATGAGCACGCCCGCGAGATAAGAAGGACCCACGGTGCAGCCCAGGTACGCACGCCTCCGCGCATGGGAAACAATCGCTCCCGCGACGATCAGCCCCAGGCCGAGCTGCCACGCCCCATGATTTCGGCGCGCCGCCGTCAATGCCGCTGGCGCGTCGACGATCCCGGCGCCATAGCGGGCGCTATCCAAGGCTCGACCCTTGGGTGGCCGGGCGGTTGCTTTGAGGATCTTCTCGACCGCGGTAGGGTCCGTGACCCCCTGTGAGATGAGGAGCGCCGCGACTCCGGCCACGTGGGGCGATGCCATGGACGTGCCCATGAAGGCGAAATAGTCCTCGCGCGTGGGATCGCCCACGTAAATCGTGTTCTGCAAGACTCCGTCAGGGCGCCCGTCCTGGTTCTGGTCCACCTGGGTGTTCCCGCCGGGCGCGGCGATGTCCAGCTCCTTCCCCCAATTCGAGTAGAAAGTAGTCGTCTCATCGTACTGCGTCGCGGCGACGGCTAACGCCCCAGGATAGGCCGCAGGATAGGAAATCCTTCCGCGACCGTCGTTTCCCGCAGCACACACCACGACCACGCCCTTGTCGACCGCGTAGCGCACCGCCCGCTGCAGGATTTTCGACGAGAATCGGCCACCCAAGGACATGTTGATGACCTTTGCCCCCTTGTCCGCCGCAAACCGCACGGCGTCTGCGATGGCTCCGACAGACCCCGAGCCGCTCGCCGAAAGCACCTTGAGCGGCATGATCGTCGCCCCACGGGCGACACCGGCGACACCCACGCCGTTGTGCGTCGACTGCGCAATCGTACCGGCCACGTGGGTTCCGTGGCCGTGATCGTCATTGGCATGCGGAGTGTTAGCGACGAAATTGAACCCTGTCGTCACTCGGGTGCCCGCCAGGTCGGCGACGCGGTGAAAACGTCCATGATCCTCGTACGCGACGCCGGTATCGATCACCGCCACGACAACACCGTCTCCGTCGGCGAGCTTCCAGGCGTCGGGCATCCCAATTTGCCGAAGATGCCACTGGTACTGGTATTGAGGATCGTTCGGAAACCCCTCCCACTTCGGGTCGGGCACGTCGACAATCCGGTACTCGGCATCCGGCTCTGCGACTTCGACTTCAGCCCGTCGGGAAAGGGCCGACAGGATCCCGTCCCGATTCTGAGGTGGAACATGTGCCCGGTAAAGTCGTTCGTCCTTGGATTCGCTGGATACGAGCTCCAGGTCGATGCCGATAGCCGCTTCGAGGGCCGCTACCCCACCCTCGGGGAGATCGTCACGGAGGTCTACGAGGATGTCGTCCGGATCGCCCTCCTCCTGCTCCGAGACGCCCGACGAGCGCCCCTCGAAGACGACCGCACCCCGCCACCACCACCACAGAAGAGCGACCACCACCAAGAGCAGGACCCAAAACAGGTTTCCACGCTGGCTCCTGGATCGCCGTTCACCTTCTTCCATGAAGTACAAGTATAGGGCAGGAGATACCTTCGGTCATTTGCGGTTAGAGCGCTTGCCCAGTTTCCGCTTGCAGGTGCTGTGACACTCTGTCACGTTGACTTGATGGTCGACACGCGGTCGCAGCTCCCGTGGGAAGAGCTCCTAGAGCTGCATGTACTTCGAAAACTCACCTCGATAATCCACGCCAAGTGGAGCCTCGGCATTGGGTTTGTCACTGCCGACGGCCAAGTCGTTCAGCCGCCTCGGGGAGGCTCGATCGCGCGCACGCAGGGCTTGTGCCAGGTGATTCAAGAGCGGCCCGCCGGCGAAACGGGATGCATCTCGACGGCTCTCCAGGCATCGAGCCTCCTCGCTGGGCAAAAAGACCAGGCGGAGCTCCGCAAGGGTCCAATTGCCTACACGTGCCACGCTGGACTACAGGAGCTCGCGATGCCGGTTGTCCTTGACGGACGCTACATGGGGTGCCTCATTGCAGGGGGTTTCTTCTTGGCCAAGGACGCGGATGAGGCCCTCGGCGAGGTAGACCGGCAGGTTGGGGCATTGGCGCTCCCCGCTGGCGACTACCAAGAAGCCCGGCAGTGCCATCCCCGACTTCTCCCGCATGACGTGGGCTACCTGAAGGAACTTCTACAACACTGTGTCGACGAAATCGTCGCGTTCCATGCCGAGACGACGAGTCGGTCCCAGGCGCCCGGCGAGCTCCAGCGCGAGCTCGGGACCCGCTACAGCTATGACGCGCTGATCGGGCGCTCTGCCCCAATGCAGGAGATCTACAGGCTTCTCGACAAGGTCATTGATACCGATTCGACCGTGCTCATCCAAGGCGAAAACGGCACGGGCAAGGAGCTCATTGCACGAGCGATCCACTACAACTCGCCCCGCAAGAACCGACGGTTCGTGGTGCAGAACTGCTCGGCATTTAACGACAACTTGCTGGACAGCGAGCTCTTTGGCCACAAGCGCGGCGCCTTCACTGGGGCGATCGCTGACAAGCAGGGGCTTTTCGAAGTGGCCGACGGGGGAACTTTCTTCCTCGACGAGGTTGGCGACATGTCGCCGTCCCTGCAGGTGAAACTCCTTCGTGTTCTTCAGGAAGGCACATTTCTGCCCGTCGGCGACACGACACCGCGGCAGGTGGACGTGCGCATCATCGCTGCGACCAATCGCGACCTCAAGCGGATGGTCGACAGGGGGGAGTTCCGCGAAGACCTCTACTACCGCATCAACGTGATCAACCTGGTCATGCCTCCGTTGCGAGAGCGCAGGGATGACGTCCCGGTGCTCATCGATCATTTTCTCAAGAAACACGCCCGCGGCCGCCTGCGCATGAAACGGCTCACAAAGGGATGCCTGGATCGGATGCTCGACTACCGATGGCCAGGAAACGTGCGGGAGCTCGAGAACGAGATTGAACGCCTGGTCGTTCTCGCCGGCGACGAGCGGGTGATAGGGGAGGAGGTCCTTTCCCCGCGGATTCGCAACTTCAGCCAGTCCCAGGAAGCTGGCGTGCTTGGGCAGCCTCAAGGCTTGCCCGATGCGGTGTCTGCCCTCGAGCGAGCGATGATCCAGGACGTGCTCAAGAGAAACCAGTGGAACAAGACGAGAGCCGCCAACGAGCTCAAGATCTCGCGGCGCAACCTCATCCGACTGGTGCAAAAGTATCAACTGGAAAGCAGGAGACCATCGCGACCCAACTAGCGGGGCGACAGGATCTCACTCGCTCGCGCTGAGCAACAAGCGAAACCCTTCCTCGGAGAACGCCACCTGCAATGCCGCGATGCGGCCAGACTGCCAATACGTCTTCTCGTGACGGAAAACGCGTAACCCAATGCCCACGCTGGGGATCATGCGATCGACGCCGAAGTTCTGGAACCCCTGGTCAAACGCGCCGCCGTAATCCACAAGCACGGACGTGTCGAGATATGGAGCAACGAGCCACCGGTACTCGAGCAAGCCGACCAGGGCGCTGTGCCCGCGCAGCCGCCCCGTCTTGAGCCCACGGACGCCCAAGCTCCCCGTCGGAGAGAGCAATTCATCGAAGGGGACTGATGCGTCGGACAAGGGCTGAACCAGGCCACCACGCACGCTAAGAAGGAGTGTCCGATCACCGATGCGGACAGACAAGCGAGTGTCGCCGGCAAGGATCAAGTGCTGGCTCGCATCCCCAATGACCCCATGGGAGTAGACGCTATCAACCAGCACGGAGAATCCCGCGGGATAACGCGCGTCCACGCTGCGGGTATCCAGCCGTAGCGTCGCGCCTCCGCGCACGACCCTTACGCCATGGCGAAATCCCGGGACGAGCCGCTCATCAACTTCCGTGCAGGACGGGGTTCCCGGATTGGTGCAGTACACCTCGACGATAGGGCGATCGCCGTTCCGTTCCACGCCGTTGTCGAAGTCCCGCACGTCGACCTCCCCGCGGAGCGCAAGCGAGAGGGGTCCAACAAGCCCACGCGCATGGGCGATGCGACCTAGGACACGATCGACTTCGTATCGCGACTCAGCTCGCCCTTGCGCCTCAAGCTCCTCTTCGGTCTCACCGTGAATCCCAGCGAACAACGCGTCGTTTTCGTGTAGGTACTGGAAGGTGACAGCGAGAGGCACGGGGGTCGCGTCCGGCGGGCGCAGCCGCATTTCGGCCAAGAATAGCGATGGGCCCGCGGTTCGAGCCCGCAGGTCGACGAGCGACCCGGTCCCCAGGGAGCGAGTATCGTAGTACCGCAGCCCAACCGAAGGCAGAAAGCCCGTCTCGTAATGGACGACCGGCCAGACACGGATCTTCTCGTCCTCGCTCGTGAGTGCCCAGTACAGGCGCGAGTGCAACGCGTTCTGCTCGATTGTCTCCGACACCCGGAACACGGGCCATAGCGCCAGCTTGAGCCCCACGCGAGGCACGCCCAAGACCAGGCGTGGGACGGCCAGCGCCACGCGGCGCGGGTTCCTGGGAGGAGATCGACCGTCCAATCGCTCCCCCTGGCGGGGATCTGGTGGGCCAGCGTTCGGGCCTTGGCCCGCGGCCCTCACAGGCCCAGCGAGCGAAACCACGACCATGGACACGGCCACAGCGCTAACTGCCGACTTGGTATTCTTGCTATTCATCGCGCTCCAGCCCCACGACAACGTGGCGCTTCTCCAGCTCGCGCCACGCGTAATGAACCCGTGCACCCTTGGCAAAATGGCCATTGGATTTCGCTACAATGGTGACGACTCGATATCCCTTGCCCTGATCACCCGTGCCCAAGCACGGTTCAGAACCACGCGGTGTCCAGGCATCGCGCGACAGGACCTTGCCCCTGTCGTCTGCCACCGTAACCAAGTACTTGACCTCAGGCGCCGTGATGGCCCCTCGCTCGATGGCGAGATCGCGGAAACAAAGGATACGACCGCCCTGAGAGATCCGCGGCTCCTCCAGAGCGGTCATGGGAAGAAGCCATTCCCGAGCAATGGCGTCCCTGCGCACCCTGAGCGCCCGTTCGAGCTCCCAGGAGGTTTCCCGAGGGTAGTCACCAGTCACGACGGCCGCGTGGATCTGCTCGTCGGAGAACGAAGTGACGAGCTTCGCACCCCAGTAAGCATCGCGAGGGGTCATGCGGAGATGAGCGGGAACCTTGCGCTTGGTGCGGAAGCTGCTTGGATCCCAGCCATCTGCTGGAAGCCATCCGAGAGAAGGGTAACGCCTCACGGCCTTCTCCCACTCGTCCTGATCATCCTGCCACGGACGCTCGTAGGTCCCGAGGGATACGAGGGACCTTGCGGTGCGGATGAGCTCGAAGGCGCGCTCCTCCCCGTGCCAAGGGTTCTTTGGCCACTGGGTCCAGGAACCCAAGGTAGAGCTGAAATCGATGAAGTAGTGACGGACGAAGCGCCTCCCGTGCTCCTCGACGAGGGTGTCCAGCGTATTGAAGTTGCTCGCATCGCCTTCGTTGAGCCAGGCGGCCATGA
Source organism: Deltaproteobacteria bacterium (assembly GCA_016210055.1). Classification (GTDB taxonomy): domain Bacteria; phylum Myxococcota_A; class Polyangia; order Haliangiales; family SHYZ01; genus JACQUZ01. The sequence goes on from JACQUZ010000164.1 coordinate 10,750, forward strand.
CGTAACTCGCCCTGAGGGAGCGACGGTGTTCATGGGCGATACGGTCGTTCGGATCGCCTGGTCGCCGCCCGAGCATGTCGAATGGACCAAGAACCTCTCCGTCCAACCAGGTGATCGCCACCGCCTTAACCCGCCCTTCCGGGTGGCGAGCGACTTGATCGAACACCTCGTAAACACGGCCAAGGGTTAGCGGCCGCTCGTCATACCCGTGGGCGAGGTAGGTTGCCGACGGTGCAATCACGAGGTCATGGTTCCCTAGCGTCACGAGGTGCGCCGAGGGGACGTTGTACCCGGCGGCATGAAAGAGCCTCGACGAGACCATCTCGGCGCCTGAAACCATGCCCAAGTACCCCCTGGGATCGAACTTCAGAAGGTACTTCTGGCCCCGGGCATCCTCTACCTTGAACCCGAGGGCAGTTCCGGTGTCCTTGCCAGCAAGAATTCGCAGGGGCAGGACTGGAGGCCCGGCGCCGGGCGCTCCCTCCATGATCTCCTTGGGTGATAGCGGCGAAAGATGGTTTCGCGGACAGAACCACGTCGAGCAGGGCACTTCATCCAAGGCATTTACGTCCTCAGCAGGCCTGCGTCCCTGGAGGGAAAGGATGCGATCCAGCTCACGGGATGTGAAGTCCCTAAGCCCCATGGTGAAAAGCAGATCGCCCCAAGGGGTCGCGGGTGGCGCTTTGAGCACGTTGAGATTGTCGTGCTCATGCCAGGCCACTGGCCTGTCTGGGAACTTGCGTATCCCACGTGGAGAACAGGACAGCGCATGCGCTGCGATTGACGCCAGAAGTGCGACGCGGAGTGCTCCCAGAAACGGCATCACTGTCAGGAAAAGCAATCGCCGGGCCGGCAGATCGGCTCTACACGAGACAGCTGGCGCCGCGGCCCACCCTCAAGGGAGCACGCAGCTTCTGGACCACGTAGTCCTTGGCCTTGCGGGCTGCGCGCTCGAGCGTGTCCCCTGTCGCCAACGCGCACGCAATTGCCGTGGAAAGCACGCATCCCGTGCCGTGAAGAGGTCCGGCCGAGAACCGCTCGCCGTGAAGCTCGTGGATGTGCCCGCCGTCGTCGAGCACGTCGATGGCATGCGGGCCCATGAGATGGCCTCCCTTTACGAGCACGGCACGGGCCCCCCGTTGGCGCAGGCGCTTGGCCGCTTCGCGCATTCCGGGCAGGTCGCGAACCTCGATGCCCGTAAGGGCTGCCGCTTCGGCGAGGTTCGGGACCACGACCCGCACCTCCGGCAAGAGCGCTGCAGTTGCGGCGCTCACATCGCCAATCAAGAGCGGCGTGCCTCCTCGAGAGGGCATGAGGACCGGGTCCCACACGACCGGCGCGGCTGTAGCAGCGAGGGCACGTGCCACGACGCATGCAGCCCCGGCGTCCCCCAGCATGCCGATCTTGACCGAGTGCACCTCCACGTCGGACAGGAGAGCGCGGAGCTGTTCCTCCACGACCTCCACCGAAACCGGAACGACCTCGCGCACACCCTGCGTGTCCTGGATCGTGTGGGCAGTGATGACCCCGACCGCGCGGATGCCAAGCTCGCAAGCTACGCGAGTGTCGGCGAGAAATCCGGCGCCGGCGGATGGGTCGAGCCCCGAGATGACGAGTATCGTTGCCATTCAAATGGTGACGAGCTCGACTTTGATTTCCAAGATCGAATCACCGACGAGAAGGGCATCAACCACATCCATCCCGCTCGTCACCGTCCCGATGGCCGTGTAACGCCCGTCGAGATGTGGTGCCCTAGAATGCATGATGAACCACTGGGAACCTCCCGTGTCGGGCCCAGAGTCGGCAATGCCGACGACCCCTCGCTCAAAAGCGAGCGCAGAGGGCTCGGCTGGAATGGCGTAGCCCGGCCCGCCAGAACCGGTACCGGTCGGATCCCCGCCCTGCACCACGAAATCGGGGACGACTCGATGCCACTTCGTCTTGTCGTAAAACCCTCGCTGGGCCAAGGTGGATAGCGTCGCCACGCTCCAGGGCGCAGCGTCGGAGCTGAGCTCCATGACGAAAGTTCCCTTGGTGGTCCGGACCGTCCAGCGGGCTCGCCTTCCGAGAACAATCGACGGGTCCACGGGAGGAACCACCGGCCTCCCATGCTCCTTAGGAAGCTGGGGATCTGCTCCTTGTATCTCCTTGAGCGCCTCGCGAGCTGCTTTTCGGACGGTCACATTACCATCCGCAAGGGCTGCTTTGAGGAGCGGCACGGCTTCTGGCGCCTTCACGCCTCGCAGGGCATCCATGAGCGTCAGCCGTGCGTCGATGTCGCGCAGGTTCTCGCGCCCGGCGCGGGCAGCCAGGGCGGCAACGATCTGGGAGGCGACGGGTGCCTTTGCCGCCCGGGTACCCAGTCCGTCCGCGGCCCAAGTCGCAATGAGAGCGTCCGTCCCTTCGAGCGCTTTGAGCACGATCTCGTCGGCACGTGAGTCATCGATCCCCGCGGCCGCCTGAGCGGCTGCGGCTCTTACGCTTGCCTCCTTGTCCTGAAAGAGCTGCTGCAGAAAGGACAGGCGTTCGTCCAGCGTTCCCGCGCCTTCGCGAATCGCATTGGCCAAGTGCTTCCGCCGCTCAGCTAGGGGCAAGCCCTTGCCGCTCTGCTCGCCGCACCTGAAGAGATCGTCGAGAGACGGCGCCTTTGCCGCCTGCGCCTTAGCACGCGCCGCGCTGGTTCGGTCATGGGCCTTAGGACCTTCTTTGAGCCGTCCAACCGCGCACAGGCAGTTGACCGTGTCTACAGACCGCAGGAGCTCGGGCGTGTATTTCTGGCGAACCGTCGACTCGCTCACGTCTGTCGCCAGGTACAACCGCTCGAACATGTCACGAACCGGTGCTTCGCCCGCATGCTTGGCCAGCGCGGAGAGCCCCTCCAGCACTGGATGCACGCGAGGCGATATCAGGCGGGCTTCCAGGTCAGCGATGGACGTCCACTCCGCCACGAGCCAGGAAGCCAGCCAAGCCCGCATCGAGGCCGTTGACTTCTCCCCGGACATCGCGCGAACAGCCTGAACCCGAGGACGCCAATCGGTATCGTCGAGTGCCTGAAGAAAATGCTTCTCGTCGGTGAATCGTCGAGCTGCGAGGCCGAGGATGGCCACTGAGCGGATTTCCGGATCCGGATCCTTGGAAAGAAGGAGCAGCACCCCGACCGCGCCTGGTGTCTCCGGCTCGGCGCCGCCATCCGACGCGAAACCCGTAGCTGCCACAGGCGCGTCAGGCACGTGCTCTCGCGCCAAGGCGAACGCGACCCCGTAGCGGACAAGCGGATGGCTATCCCTCGCAAGCGGTAGCAAGGCCGCCCGTGCCTCCTCGCCCATGGGACGTTTCCGCCGGCCATATCGGCCCAGTGCAACCGCGGCCGCGGCCCGTACTTGCGCATCCTTGTCTGACAAGGCACCCACGAGCGTCGGGAGCCCTTTCTCGTCGCCAATGCGCCCGAGCGCTTCCATGACCGTGGCGCGACCTGCTGCAGACGTCATGAGACCGCCCGCTGTCGGCAAGTCGCTCGCGGCTTCCTCGGCACCGGCAATCCCCAGGGCACGGGCGGCTTCGATGCGCACTCGCTCATCGCGGTCCGCGAGGCGCTCCCGAAGCACTTCGACTGCCAGGCGGCCCCCAATGCGGCCGAGAGCCAGAATGGCGCGAAGGCGCAGGCCGAGCGCGCCCTTCTCGTCGATGACAATGCTCCTGATTTGGGGCACGGACACGTCTCGTTCTGCCTCGAGACGCAACAAGTTGACGAGCGCGTCGCGCGGAACGGGCGGAAGCTCTTGCTTCTCCGCAGGCGCATCGACCAGTGAAGCCGTCGCATCCCTTGCTGCCGCGGGCTGGGCGTCACTGCCTTTCTGGGCCCGCTTGCTGCACCCAGATACGCCACCGACAACGAGGACGGCAGCCAGCGCTACGAGGGTTTTTCGATCAGCCATCGAAAGCCGCAAGCCCGGTGATGTCCTCTCCGAGGATGAGCGTGTGCACATCGTGCGTCCCCTCGTACGTGTAGACGGATTCGATATTGCACATGTGTCGTCCCGAATGGTAGTCGTCGGTAATTCCGTTCGCGCCCAGGATATCTCGACCCATGCGAGCTACCTCGCGTGCCCAGTACACGTTGTTCCTCTTGGCAAGCGACACCTGCTGAGGCCGCATTTTCCCAGCCTCCTTGAGGCGACCGAGGCGGATGCAGAGGAGCTGCGCCTTGGTGATCTCCTGCAGCATGTCTACGAGCTTCGCCTGGACGAGCTGGTAGCCAGCAATGGGGCGTGAGAACTGGATCCGTGTTTTCGCGTACTCCAGTGCCTCTTCATAGCAGGCCATCATGGCGCCGACCGCTCCCCACGAGATACCGTAGCGGGCGTGGTTGAGAGTGGACAGCGGCCCTCGCATACCCTTGACTCCAGGAAGAATCGCATCTTCTCCGACCTCGCAGTCCTCGAAGATGAGCTCGCTCGTCACGGAGGCGCGCAGGGAGAACTTGCCGTGGATGTCTCGCGCAGTGAACCCCTTGGCTCCCCGTGGCACGAGGAATCCCCGCACTTCCCCATCGAGCTTGGCCCACGTGATCGCCACGTCGGCAATGGAGCCATTGGTGATCCAGCGCTTGGTGCCATTCAGGACATAGCCGCCAGCCGGGGTACGGCGGGCGGTGGTTCGCATTCCCCCGGGATTGGAGCCGAAATCAGGCTCGGTGAGCCCGAAACAGCCAATTTTCTCCCCTCTTGTCATGGTGGGGAGCCACTTCTGCTTTTGGTCCTCGGAGCCAAACGCAGAAATCGGATGCATGGCAAGAGAACCCTGAACGGAGCAGAAACTCCGAATCCCGCTGTCGCAGCGCTCGAGCTCCTGACAGACGATACCGTAATGGACAGGTCCGAGCCCAGGGCAGCCATAGCCCTCGATCATCGTCCCCAGGAGGCCAAGCTTCCCGAACTCCGGAATGAGGTCTGTGGGAAACGTGCCGTCTCGGAAATGACGTCCGATTCGGGGCATCAGCTTCTCTTCCACGAAGGCACGGACGGTCGCACGCGTCATGCGCTCGTCCTCGGTGAGCAGGTCATCGGTATTGTAGTAGTCGAGCCCGTGAAATGACATGAGTGCCTCACAAGTATCGAGCGTGGCTTTGGAGCCCATCCGAGCCATCGCCCGGCGGGAGGGCGGCAGTTTCTCGCAGCCACCCGTGTAGCCGATATACTTCTGAGTCGTGAGAAGCGCAACGTTGGTCGTGACCGTCGTCATTGTCCTCGCTTCCAACACGGCCTTGGGGAAAAAAGGTGGAAGACCCCGGAAGGGCGCTCGAAGCCATGCCACGACCCTCGTAACGAGAGCCTCAGACAAGGCGGCCGTAGCCCAGCTGGCACGAGCACGCGTCGCGTTCGAAGGCGGCGACTACGGCTTGGCCTACTCCCTGGCCGCGCCTCTCGCCGGAGCGCGGCTCGTTAATCACGACTACGCCGTCTACCTTGCTGCCCAGGCCGCCTACCTGCAGGGGGATCGAGCACGCGCTTTGCCGCTGTTCCGCAAGCTTACGGGCATGACGGGGAGCCGATTTCAGCCCGCTGCGACCTACCGCGTGGCGGATTGCCTGTGGGACATGGGAAAAAGGGCGGAAGCCGCAAAAAGATACGAGCGCGTGCTGTCCGTGGACGCAGGGCCGTCCGTGGATCAAGGCGCGATCATCTTCCGCCTGGGACATGCGCGGGCTCATTCGGGCCACCAAGGAAGCGCCGTGGCGATGTTCCGGCGGCTTGCGCTCGGCTTTCCAGAGCACCCCTTGGCCGATCGGGCGGTCGAGTGGCTGGCCACGTTGGGCGAAGGGCCCTTATCGCCACGCGAACGGCTGGCGCGGGCGGAACGATTCACTCTGAACCGAGCTTGGAACCGAGCCCTCGAGGAGCTTTCCCAAATTGGCGACAACCCTTCAGAAGAAGTCCGCGTCTTGCGCGATTTCTGGACCGGCGAGACCCTGTTCAAGATGAGGAGGCAATACGCGCGGGCAGGCGAGTTGCTCCTCGGAGTGTACGAAAGCATGGGCTCGCGTGCCGCCCAGGCGCTTTTCCACGGCGCGCGCGCCCTCTCGCGTGCGGATCGCGATGACGAGGCCATTCGCGGGTACCAGCTTCTCGTGTCCAAGTACCCTGGCAGCACCTACTCCTCTGAAGCGCAGTTCCTGTCTGGGTGGCTGGAGTACAACCGAGGGAACTACCGAGCGGCTCTTCCCAGGCTTCAAAAGCTCCTGGAGCGCTTTCCCTCATCGAGGTGGGTAGATGACGCTCTTTGGTACCTGGGTTTCTCGCATTTCCTCCTGGGCGAGCACGCGCAGGCACTCCCTTACCTCGAAAAGCTTTCTGAAAAAGGCGGTGACCTTGTCGGTGGAAAAGGGCGTTATTGGCGCGCTCGTGCCCTGGACATGATAGGACGCAAGGACGGAGCGACGGGCATCCTGCGCGATCTCGTCGGCAGGTACCCGTTTAGCTGGTACTCCCTCCTGGCGCGTTCGCGCCTCAAAGAAAGAGGAATCGCCCTGGGTCCGTTTGGGGATCGCTCCGTGTCCGTCGATCAGGTGCCACGATTCGGCGCCATCGACAATTCGCTGGCCAAGGACATCGTCATCGCCCGTGCAGACGAGCTGCTCTCAGCCAGGATGAATACCGAAGCGGGTCAGGAGCTCTTGCGCGGGGAGATGGAATTCCTGTCCCGCCATGGTTCAGCGCGGGGCCTGCCCATTCTCCTGGACCGGTATCGCAGGGCAGGAAGCTTCCACCGCCCGTGGATGCTGTCGGTCAGCAGGGGAGGAAAGGCGCTCCTTCAACGTCCCCAAGGTGAGGCACGCCTCTGGTGGGAGCACGCATACCCCCTTGCCTATCGTGAGCTGGTCGAGCGCCACCAGGTACTCGGAAACAACCCTCCGTATTACCTCTATGCCATCATGCGCAAGGAAAGCGGTTTCAACCCTCACGACGTGAGCTATGCCGATGCCATCGGTCTCTTGCAAATGATTCCGCCGACCACGCGGCGCGTGGCGCCACAGGTGGGGCTGGAGTACACCGACGATCTCCTGTACGAGCCAGAGCTCAACATCAAGGTGGGCAGCTGGTATATCGGGCGCTTGACCAAGAAATTTAAGATCCAGATCCCAATTGCCGCGGGCTCGTACAACTCTGGCCCCAAGCCGGTCATGAAATGGCTGGATCGCTTTGGTGATCGGCCCATGGACGAGCTTGTCGAGCTCGTCTCCTACACGCAAACCAGGGAATACATGAAGAAGGTCACAGACGGATTCGCCCGGTACCTGTACCTATACGAAGGCACCGAGTACGAACAACCGCTCACGGTCGATCGCGCCTACGTGCGCGATGACCTGGACTACTAGGAGGCAAGCAATGCCCATGTATCGAGGTGTCATGAGCAAGAACGAGCTGGAAGGCGGCTTTTGGGAGCTCTCATGCGATGACGGCAAGCGATACCAAGTATCCGGTGGAGATGATGGGCTCCACCAGGAAGGCATTCACGTGGAAGTCGAGGGCAAGATTGACAGGGGCGCATTCGGGATCGGGATGACCGGCCCGACGCTTCACGTACGGTCGTACAAGAAAATCTAGTGGCTTCGCCACGCAGGTCTTGAGCGTGGTTCCTAACGTGGCCGAGGAGGGAGCAACACCACTTCGGCGCCTGCCTTGACGGGTGCCCCTTCAAGGAGACGAACAGACACCCGGCCCCCTTCAACAGAATCCACCACGCAGGAGAACTCTTGGTCGCGCGAAGCCCGATTCGCCACGACGCAGGGCGCACTCGGCTTGTATTGGCTAGCCGATGTTCCAGCGGCGAAGGTCGCTCCACGGACGGACCTCCCTCCACCAACACGCGCCACGGACGTGCCGGCCGCCACGTTGGCGCCCATCGGAACGAGGACACGAACCGGCCCCGCCACGGGCGTCTTGACCACGAGCGAGGATAGCTTCTCCTCGGCCGCCACGACGAGCCCTTTTTTCTCCTCGACCTTACGTTCTGCAGCCGCCTTGGCTGCGTCGTTCTTGTTCTCGATCGCTTTGACCACTGCCCCTTGGTAGTACTCCAGGCGTTCGGAAACCCGGCGCACGGTGTTTTCAGGATTCTTGTACCCACGGAACTTGACTACGGGTTCCCCTGCGGCCAGCTCGATTCCGTCGGCAACTATCCAAGCCACCGCGCCTCCTGATTGCGCTCGTACCTCGACACCCGCGGAATCCGCCTCCACGACCTTAGCCACTGGAAGATCCACGCCCTTCGCTACAACCTGTTCTGGTTCATGGCTTGGCGCCCCGCTTCCCTGGAGCTCCCGCCCTTCATTGGCTCCGGCGCTGGAAGTAGGCACGTGCGGTGGTAGTTCGAGGCTCCCGGAAGGCAGCGCGGAGCTTCGCCCAACCTCCTCGGGCTCACCATTCATGAGGAACCACGCGCCTCCTCCAACCACGGCCGCCAGGAGCAGGAGAAGGAAAAACATGCTGGCACCTGAAGATTTCTTCGGTGCGGTTGAACTTGGCTCGATTGGCTTGGAGACGGTCGGTATAGTCGCGGGCAGCGGAATCGCTGGTGGGGTCGCAGGCCTTACTTTTCCCGGCTCGCGTCCTAGCTGCTGCGAAAACACCTCGATAGGAGGTGACTCGCTTGTCGGAATGGCCCCTTTGTCTTCGTCCAGCTTAACCCCGGAAACCTCGGGCGGAATCGGCGGTGGGGACTTTGCAGCTTCTTCTGCGATGTCCCTAGGAATCTCGGGCACCGAGATCACCTTGGAGGCTCGAACTGCTTCCTTCACTTCGTTCTTGTCCAGGCGGATGTGCACCGCGAGATCGACAGAAACGTCGTCGTCATCGTCGATGACCGGCCCAGGAACTCGAGTGGGCTCGTCGTCGTCGAGATGGGACGAAATCACCGGGGCCAAGACGCGCGCCTTGAGACTTTCATCGTCGAGGAGGCCCGCGAATGACGTTTCGTCCTTGGCCTCCCGGGGCTTCGGGGCATCGTCTTGAACGGCTGGAGCATCGAAATCGACCGACACTTCCTCGGGTCGAGAAAGGGATTGGACGCCGCCAAAGGAGCGAGGCTTGGGCGCCGGGAGACCGGGTTCGTCGTCGTCTTCTTCGAACTTGCCCTCTTTTTCCTGTTCCTTGAGCACCCCCCCACCATCCAACTCACCCGACGAGGTAGACGCGGCGCCGGCCCCCCCCTCCGCAGTCTCACTCGCTGCCATGGGAGGTTCTGCAACCTCGTGAACCGATGCCTCCGAAGGCGGTTCCACGAGCGCAGGATCGATCAACTGATCGTAGGCGGCTGCTACCTCACCAGCGAACGCAACTCCGTCGGCGGGCATCCCCGTGATGCCATTGCCGTCGTGGCTCGCCGATGTTCCTCCACCCTCGAGGTAACCCAAGTCGGCCAGGGTGCTGACCACGCTGGCCAGCTCATCGGGGCTCGTTTCGATCCCAAGCTCGGTCCGGGTCCACTCAGCGAGGTTCGCCAAGTCCCTTGCACCGTCCATGGCACATGCAATCGAGTACTCCACGTCATAGAAACGGAACGTCGAGCCAGAGTTGGGATCCGTGACTTCGACGTAACGAATCCCTTCTTCCTCAATGGGCTGCGCGACTAGGTCGTTCCGAAATCGCGGTCTCTCGATCGCTCCTTGCACGCTTTCCATCTCCACGATAGGCCTAGCTGGCCCTGCAGGGCCAGCTAGCCACCTTTCTTGAGCTCGGTGAGCACCAGCTTGGCAACTGCCTTTAGGGTATCGAAGACACCCTCCCCGCTCGACGCCACGGCTGAGTACTCGGGAACAGACGTCGGGTTGAGGAGCAACCTGAGTTCCTCGATTGGGGCGGCATTGGGCAAGTCGCGCTTGTTGTACTGTACGACGTACGGAAGCTTGTCCAGGTTATACCCTTGTTCCGCCAAGTTGGTGCGAAGGTTGTCCAGCGACTCGATGTTCGCCTCCATTCGCTCCATCTGGGAGTCGGCGACGAAAACAACGCCATCCACGCCTTTTAGGATCAACTTGCGGCTGGCGTCGTAAAACACCTGACCAGGCACGGTGTACAGATGAAAACGGGTCTTGAACCCGCGAATTTCACCCAGGGAAAGCGGGAGGAAGTCGAAAAACAGCGTCCTCTCAGTCTCCGTGGCCAGCGAAATCATCTTCCCCTTCGCCTCGGGGTTTGTCTTGTTGTAGATGTACTGCAAGTTAGTCGTCTTTCCGCACAGGCCGGGCCCGTAGTAGACGATCTTGCAGTTGATCTCGCGCGACGAGTAATTGATAAAGCTCATGGACTCCTGACTTCCTGCCCGCTAGTCGTTGAACAGGTTGTCAATGTCTTCGTCGGTGATTTCCGCAAACACCGAGGGCGCGTTCGAAGAGGCCGCTTTCTTGACCACCGTGTCCAGGACACGGGTGAGCTCTTCAGACGCCTTGCGCACCCGCAGGCGTACAAGACCAAGCGACGAGCGGTCGTCGAAAAGGACAACGAGAATTACCCTCTGCGCCACTATCGAGATATGGACGTTCGTCTTTTCCCCTTCGTGGAATTGCCCTGAAAACTCCTTTTCCGACAGGAGCTTGGCTATACCGCCCGTGGCAGCCACGTTGCCCGCGGTGAGGGAGGAAAGCGAGGTTACGTCCAAATGATCCGTCTCCCCTGCCTGGGCAAAGGGCTGACCATTCTTGTCGATGCAAAGCACAGCCTTCGCGTTGGCCTCACGCGCGAGACGGTCACAGACCCCCTGGATCTGCTGGGCCTCCTCGTCATACATGACCATCTGGGGATTCGCCATCCCGAGGACTCCTTACGCGCTGACCATAGGCGCGATGACAAGACACTACGCTAAGTCCGCAACCTACCAGGCCTTGCGTCAGGTTTCAAGCCTGGCGAGCACGAATCACATGTCCCTTCTTCCTTCTATGGCCCGGGTGAGGGTGACCTGATCGACATATTCGAGCTCGCCTCCAATTGGGACTCCCGAGGCAATCCGCGTCGCTCGGACACCAAGAGGCTTAATAAGGCGCGCCAAGTACATCGCCGTCGCCTCGCCCTCCACGTTCGGACTGGTGGCGAGAATCGCCTCCCGGATTTCTCCTCCGGAGAGGCGAGCCAGAAGCTCGGAGATGCGAAGGTCGTCCGGTCCCACGCCATCCAGAGGGGAGAGCACACCGTGCAGCACGTGGTACAAGCCGCGGTAGTGCCCACCCCGCTCCACGGCGTGCAAGTCCGTCGGATGGGCGACCACGCAAACCACCGTCCTGTCCCGCCTGGCATCCGCACAAATGAGACACGGATCCCGCTCGGTAAGGCTGCAGCACGACGCGCAAAGCTGGATGCGTTCTCTGATGTCAATCAGTGCCCTGGCCAGGTCGTGTGCCTGGCTCGCCGGCGCCCGCAGGATATGAAACGCCAGCCTTGTGGCCGTCTTCTCCCCGATCCCGGGGAGTCGGGCGAACTGTTGAACCAGTCTCTGGATAGGATCAGCCATGCACGCGTCAGAACATCGGAATCCCTGGCAAGGACACGCCACCCGTCACATTGGCGAGCTCGCGCTGTGCAAGCTCCTTTGCCTTCGCTAGGGCTTGATTGACCGCAGCGATAACCAAGTCTTGGAGCATGTCCACGTCCCTTGGGTCCACTACTGAGCGCTCGATCTTGATGCTGAGGATCTCCATGCGTCCATTCGCCACCACCGTAACCATGCCCCCTCCAGCCGAGGCCTCGGTGGTCTTGCTACCGAGTTCGTCCTGCACCCGCGCGAGCTCGCGCTGCATGCGCTGAGCGGCCTCCATGAGGCCCCCAAGATCGGGCATTCTGAAATCAGCCATCGACCTTTATCTCCTTGATGCTGGCACCGAACGCCTTGAGCACCGCCTGTGTTGAAGGGTGAGACCGAGCCTCCTCTTCACGCCGCACTCGCTCCGCGTGTAGCCTTGATCGTTCTACCTCAGCCACCGAGGTGGGCGCTTGCATGAGGGCGCCTCCTGATTCTCCACCTCCGGGCTTTTCGCAAATACCCTGGATCGTCTTTACGGCGACGTCCAGCGTCCTGCCCAAGAATCCTGCCAAGAACTTCTTTAGTCCGGCGATATTGTCGGTGTCCGCACCAAGGCTACCTTGAAGGGAATTGGCCGGAAAGCCGAGTTCAATCCTCGTCTCGCTCCATCCCAAGAGCTGCGCCTGAGCGTAGATCCCCGCCAGGGCCATGGACTTCTTCTCGAGGGCCAGGATCACCCGCTCCCATTCGCCCATGGAATCCAGGGCTTCCGCGGGCTCCGTGGCCTTTCTTTCCGGTGCCTCAGGCAAGCTTGGCGTTTCATTTGGCTTGCGCCCGGAAAGATCGGTGAGATTGTCGGCAGAAACGCCTCGCTGGGTGCGCAAGCGCGGAGGCGCGCCGGAGGCGCGGCCAGTCGACTCCCCGCGCAACCGCCCCTCGAGCGATTCCAGTCGTTCCACCATGTCTGAAATAGAAAGGAGTGGTTCGATTGCCCCCATGTCAACGAGGGCGATTTCCAAGACAAGCCTCGGCGTCGATGAACGGGCCAGGTCTTCGCACGCCCTGGTCATTCGATCGAACAGCGCGATGAGGTGTGCTCGCGAAGCACCCTTGGCCTGTTCACCCAAAGCCTCCAGCTCATCCGGCGTCGCATCTACGAGCCCCTCTGGCTCGCGCACGTCTTTCACGACCACCAAGTCCCGGAGAGTCCCTAGAAACGATCGGGCCAGGTGTGCCAGGTCCACGCCACGAGACAGAGCCGAATCAACGCAGACTAAGGCACCTCGCATATCGTTGGAAAGCACCGAACGAGCCAAGTCTCTAAGGAGTGCGCGATCCGCGACGCCAAGAACCTCCGCGACCTTGGCTTCGTCCATCGCCTCGTCACTCGTGTATGCGATGACCTGATCCGCGAGGGAAAGCATGTCGCGCACCGAGCCGCCGGCCTCGCGCGCAAGCAGCGCCAACGCACTCCGCTCAGCTCGGATGCCCTCAGCCTGGAAGATGCGCTCTACATGTGCAAGGAGGCGAGCTTGCGGCACGAGCTTGAAGTCATAGCGCTGGCAGCGGGAAAGGATGGTAACCGGAATCTTGTGGACCTCAGTGGTGGCGAAGATGAACGTGACGTGTGGAGGCGGTTCTTCAAGCGTCTTGAGCAGCGCATTGAAGGCTGCGGTCGAGAGCATGTGGACTTCGTCAATGACGTAGACCTTGCGTCGGAGCTGCGCGGGCTGATAGCGAACCCCGTCTCGGAGCTCGCGGATGTTATCCACGCTGTTGTTCGACGCTCCATCGATCTCGAAGTAGTCGACCGCAGTACCGGCAGTGATGGTTTGGCAGGGATCGCACTCGCCGCACGGATCGGCAGTCGGGCCCTTGGCGCAGCAGAGCGCCTTGGCTAGGACACGCGCTGCGGTGGTCTTGCCGACGCCGCGGGGACCGCAGAACAAGAACGCGTGGTGAACGCGCTGCTTGGCAAATGCGTTCGCAAGCGTGCGGGTGACGTGCTCTTGACCTACGATTCCCGAAAAGGACTGTGGGCGGTATTTCCTGGCAAGGACGAGGTAGGACACGGGCCAAAAGGTTGCGAACTTCCGTTGTGGTGTCAAGGAAAGGCACTGGCTCCCGTCGCAAAAAAAAAGCGCCTGAAGAATGGCTTCAGGCGCTCGAAGAAAAGGTGGCCCCTGGCACCCGCTCAATCCGCTACAGTTGCTCCGTTCCGGGCCTAGCGGGATTCTCAGCCGTTGCGTCGCCCGGGACCTTTATGACAAGA
>JACQUZ010000165.1 GCA_016210055.1 Deltaproteobacteria bacterium
ATCGCCGGCGGGCAGCAGAAGCTCGGAAAGCTCCTTCGGTCGCTTACCGACGGGTAGACCGGGATGATTCGGCCGCGAGGGCGATTGAGGTATTCATCCGCGGGCCCTAACCACCACTGGGGGTTCGTTACCGCTCAGGAAGGCTTGCAAGCATGTGCTTCATCACCTTGGACACGTGTTCTGGCTTGCTGGGATCGGCCTTGAACACCTGCCGTGCATGCCAGAGCACTTGGCCCGAGGAGTTATCGACAAGGGTCATTTCGATGAGCATGTGCGTCTCGTCGAGGCGCGGGCGCGGTCGCTCTGCGGGTGGGGCAGGCTCGGCTGGGAATGGTCTTGGGGGCGCCACGGCCGGGCTCGCCCCCGGCGGAGTTGCCATCGTGGTCTGAGGCGGCGGCCCACTTCCGACCACGTTGGCGTTGACGTTCACGTACACATCGCCGTGCACTGGGCTCATGGCGTGGCCGATGCCGTGGAGCAGGTGTCCGGTCGCACGACCAACGCCGCGAACCGTCGCGTGCGTGACACGTGCCGCAGCCCGACCTGCTCCCGCCGCTGCACGGCCGGCCGTGGAGACGATCTGACCTCCGTCCCCCTTAAGGACCTTCACGAGCACGATCACGGCGCCCACGATCGCTGCGCCGATGAGAACCTTCTTTAGGGCGCTGTTCCCCGATTTCTCGGGGCCCTTGTACGCGAAGCCACCGACGTAGAGCGTGGCGCTCGAACCGGTCTTGTCGCCCAGCCGGACCGGAAGGCTAGGAGCCAAGAGCTCGCCAGGGTAACGCGCCTGCGCTTGGCCGTATTCGGCAAGCGCGCGGGCCGTCCCCTCGAGCTCCTGTGGGGCGTGCGCAAGGACGAGTGCACCACCTTCTGCAAGGTACTGACCGTCCCAGGAAATCACGGCGCCGACTTGGTAGCGGCGTTGCCCAAGAGCCGTTGCGACAGCGCTCGTCGCCGCACGGTCAAACCCATCAGCGACCATGCGTGCCTGCGCCTCGGCATCTTGATGCACGGCGATCTCGACGTCGATGGGCAGCAAGTCGACCGCTTGGACCCGGACCTGATGGGAGGCGAATGCACCTGCGCTCACCGGATGAACCGCCGGAAGACTGCTGGACGCACATCCCAAGGTCCAATGACTCGCGCAGATGAGCATCACCGCACATCGGAGGAGCCGGAGGTCTCGGATTCGGTCAAAGCTGGGCAGGCGCATGTTTCCTCCCACTTGTAGCAACTTGCGTTCCGCCTGAAACAGGATAGCAGTCCTGGGCCTTAGGGACTCTGGGTGTATTGATTTCGCCACACTGTGACGCGCCAGATACGTGGTCTAGTCCGTGGGGCGTGGCTAATACCGCAGGAGTACGATATAGACGTGCCCACCGTGCACGTGGGTCCTATCCAGATCGACACTCCAACGTTCCTCGCGCCCATGGCGGCGGTCACCGATCTCCCGTTTCGAACGGTATGCGAGGAACATGGCGCTGGCTTCACGATTACCGAGTTCCTGTCGGCGCATGCGTTGTCGCAAGGGGCAAAGAAAGCGGTTGAGAAGCTCGCGCCGAGCCTCGGCGGACGGAAGTTCGGAGTGCAGATATTCGGGCGTGAGATAGGCGTCATGGCGCGCGCAGCCGAGATGGCCGTATCGGCCGGTGCGTCGCTCGTGGACATCAACATGGGTTGTCCAGCGAAGCGCGTTGTCGCCGGGGAATGCGGCTCGGCGCTGATGAAAGAACCACAGCTTGCCCAGGAGATCGTGCGGGCCGTGCGGCATGCGGTCCCTCGCGACGTCCCGGTGACCGTGAAGCACCGCGCCGGGTGGGACGAGCGCCATCTCAATGCGCCCGAGTTCGCGCAGGCGCTCGTCGAGGCAGGCGCATCCCTGATCACCGTTCATGGACGCACCCGCACGCAAGGGTTCTCTGGTACGTGCGACCTGGGGATCCTCAGGCGCGTGCGGGACGCTGTCCCAAGACACGTGCCGGTGGTGGGCAACGGAGACGTCGTGAGCATGGAAGGCTACCTTCGCATGCGCGAGGTCACCGGTTGCGACGCGGTCATGATAGGTCGCGGGGCCATGGGAAATCCGTTTCTCTTTCGCTCTATCCGTGCCGTCGAGCAGGGGGAACGTGATCCAGGCCCCCCCACGCTAAGGGAGCGCGTCGGGGCTTTCGAGCGCCACGTGGAGCTCATCCTCTCGCATGGACCTTCCTCGCGGCACCACGTGGAGCTTCGCAAGGCGTGCGCTTGGTACTCGCGCGGCTTGCATGGGGGGAGCGCGCTTCGCCAGAAGGTATTCTCGCTGTGCGATCCGGCGGCGATCGTGGAAGAGGCACGAAGCTTCTTTGCCGAGCAGGCGAAAAGAGGGCAGGGGCAAGACGCTCGCGCGCCGTTGTCGGAGGCGGCGTAGCTACAACTTCGCCCGAAGCTGGCGCTCCCGCTCGCCCAACCTTGCGATGTGGCTGAGGATGTGATCGGCGACGCGCTTGTAGACGGCAGGCCTCGGTCGCTCGTCCCCCAGGGGACCTAGATCCACGGGGTCGCCGAATACGATGACGATGCGCTGATCCGTGGTGATCGGTCTCTTGAAGTTGGTCATCACCTGTCCCGCAAAGCTATTGGACAGGCCATTAATCCAAACGGGAAGAATCGTCGGACGAGCGTGCATGGCCACCTTGCCCACGCCCGGTTGTGCAGGCAGAAGCTTGTAGGGATCGCTCCCCTTGCCCCTGGTCCCCTCGGGGTGGATTCCAACGACGCTTCCGGGGGACTTGAGGAACTCGGTGACCTTGTCGAGTGCCGTGCGATTCAGCTCAGACTTGGCTGGATCACGAAAGATGGGTGGGTACATGACCCCGCCGCCCACCAGCAGGTTCACCGCGACGCCGGTCAATGATTCGTAGAAGAAGTTCGAGCGCACGGGGAAGTAGAGATCCCGCGCCCAGTCGGTCTCGCGCACGAGGATGAGCGAGAGAAGGTACTGATCAAAGAACGACCGGTGGTTCGCACACATGAGGACGCCTCGGCCGGGTGCCAGGCGCTTGGCGATTTCCAGCCCTTCCACGTGGAGCAGGTTCTTCACGCAGAAGTGAAGCCAGCGCTTGCCGAAGCCCTGGTGATAAAGGCGCTGGAGCGCTTTTGGCGTCTCCCGCTCGTTGATGAACCGACCCAGATCGAGAGCCGTTCGTTCAAGCCAAGTGAGCGTTGGATTCTCGCCGGTGCCCTTGATCTCTTGCGTGACGCGCATGGCAGCGAGTTCATATATCATTAACGAGTGCCTCGTGTCGCCCGGGTCCTCGTAATGCTCCTTTTCTCCGCCTGCGCGCCCTTGGCGGGTTCCGACGGTGAGGACCGGCGGATGCTGTCCGACCTCGAGATCGTAATCCGCGACGACGGTCCCCTCGCGAGCATGGCGTCGGACCGGCTCGTCTCGCGCGGCCCGACGTCCATCGTGATCCTCGAGACCGGCCTCTACCGAGCGGAGGCTCCGGCGCGGATCCGCATCATCCGGGCCCTCGAGGCTATTGGCTCCGCGGAAGCTGTCCCGATCCTCGAGCATCTTTCCCGACGCGATCCAGACAACGACGTGCGCGCGCGGGCTCGGCGTGGCCTATCGACGCTTGTGCGCCGGTGAGCTTTCCTTGCGCACCGCGTCGATCGTGCGGCTCACCTTGACATGCGGAATCCAATCGCCTATTTTGCGCTCGCCTTTCGATGCCCGTGCAATTTTCCGACGCCGGAAAGAAGAAGCTCGAAGCCATCCTCGGGCGATATCCCAATTCACAGGCGGCCTGCTTGCCTGCCCTGCACTTGGCGCAGGCGGAGTTCGGGCACTTGTCCGACGACGCCATCGAGTGCGTCGCGGCCGCACTCACTCTCCCATCCGCGCATGTGTTCGGGGTCGTCACTTTCTACACCATGTTTCATCGGGAGAAGGTCGGGAAGAACGTCCTCATGGTGTGCACCAACATCTCGTGCATGCTTAGGGGCGCCTATGACGTCCTCTCGCATTGTGAGGCACGTCTCGGGATCAAGCGCGGCGAAACAACTCCCGACGGCACGTTTACGCTGATTGAAGAGGAGTGCCTCGCAGCCTGTGCGAACGCTCCCATGATGATTTGCGGCACCGAGTACTACCTCGACCTCACCAAGGACAAGGTAGACAAGGTGCTCGACGAGCTTCGCAAGAACCCCAAGTCGGAGCATGTCGTCTAATGCCGGCTAGTCGAGGCACGAAGGTTGTCACCAAGAACTTCGGCAACGAAGCTGCCAAGGCCATCGCGGGCTACGAGTCCCTTGGAGGATATGCTTCGCTGAAGAAGGCGTTCTCCATGAAGCCGCAGGAGATCACCGACGAGGTGAAGAAGTCGAATCTCCGTGGTCGTGGGGGCGCGGGTTTCCCCGCGGGCATGAAGTGGGGCTTTCTTCCGAAGGACGCGAAGACCGTTTACCTGGTCTGCAACGCCGACGAATCGGAGCCGGGCACCTGCAAGGATCGCGAGCTCATCTATTGGGATCCGCACCAGCTCATCGAGGGGATGATTGCCTCGTCGTACGCCCTCGGCTGCCACCATGCCTACATCTACATCCGCGGCGAGATGATGCGCGAGGTCCTCGTGCTCAAGCAAGCTGTGGACGAGGCATATAGCCGGGGATACCTCGGCAAGAATCTCTTCGGCACCGGTTTCGACCTCGATCTGACGGTACACCGCGGGGCAGGCGCATATATCTGTGGCGAGGAGACGTCGCTTCTCAACTCCCTGGAGGGGAAGCGTGGTTGGCCGCGGCTGAAGCCACCTTTTCCGGCCGTGAAGGGCCTTTTTGGCGAGCCCACCATTGTCAACAACGTCGAGACGCTCTCGAACGTCCCGCACATCATCCAAAACGGCGGGCAGTGGTTTGCCGATCTCGGCGTGGGCAAGTCGGGCGGCACTCGGATTCTCTGCGTTTCGGGTCACGTCAACCGACCTGGGGTCTTTGAGCTGCCCATGGGCATCACGACGCGCGAGCTCATCTTCGACGTGTGCGAGGGTGTTCCGGCTGGTCGCAAGGTCAAGGCGGTCATTCCTGGCGGCTCGTCGATGCCACCGCTCAATGAGTCGGAGCTCGATGTCCCGATCGAATTCGACGCGCTCATGACCGACCCTCGGATAAAGGAGGTCGAGGTCAGTCCTGGCGTCAAGTTCGACATGGGCGGCGGCCGCACCCTCCGGACCATGGCAGGATCGGGCGGCGTCGTGGTCATGGACGACTCGACCGACATCGTGGCCGCGTGCGCGCGAATCATGCGCTTCTACGCCCACGAGAGCTGCGGCCAGTGCACTCCTTGTCGCGAGGGATCCGGCTGGCTTGCGCGTGTCTGCACGCGGCTCGCCGAGGGGAATGGGAAGCCTGGCGACGTGGACCTCCTTGCATCCATTGCCCACGGGATTGCCGGCAATACAATCTGCGCGTTAGGCGACGCAGCCGCATGGCCAATGCTCGGCTTCTTGACCAAGTTCCGAAGTGACTTCGAAGCCAAGCTCGCGTTGTCACCTGCTGCGAAGGCTGCCACGGAGGCAAAACGAAGGATTGCCTGATGGATTCCCTGCTATTGGCCACGGCCCAGGCTGCCAACGTCACGACCGCGCCCGGCAAGGCGCAGGTGCTCTTCTTTTGGCTCTTTGCTCTCCTGGCGGTAGGGGGATCGGCTTTCATGATTACCCGCCGTAACGCAGTCGCGGCGGTGATGAGCCTGGTGGGCACGATTCTCGCCGTCGCCGCGCTCTACGTCATGCTCCTCGCCCACTTCCTCGCTGTGATTCAAGTCCTCGTGTACGCCGGAGCCATCATGGTGCTTTTCATCTTCGTCATCATGCTCCTCAATAAGGAAGAAGACGAGCCGTGGGCCTTGCGTGGGCTCTTGGGAAAAGGTGTAGCCGGGCTGGGCCTCGCGTACTTGGTTGCAAGGATGGTGAGCGTCCTTTGGAGCGTAGGCACGCGCGTGGGCGAAGAGCCCTGGAGCGTGGAGCAGATGCAGTCGTTCGGGTCGACGCGGGACGTGGGACGAGTGCTGTTCTCGACCTACCTCTTTCCGTTCGAAGCGGTCTCCATCGTCCTCCTCATTGCCGTGGTCGGTGCGCTGGTGCTCGCACGCCCAATGGCGAAGCGGGAAGGAAAATGAGTCGGCCATGACTGACTTGTTCTGGGATCTCTCGATTTCGCATTTTCTTGCCCTTGCGGCTGTCTTGTTTGCGATCGGCGTCGTGGGCGCGCTCATGCGCAAGAATGCGCTCATCGTGCTCATGTCCGTCGAGCTGATGCTCAATTCGGCGAACCTCACGCTGCTCGCGTTTGCTCGGCAGCACCACGATGTCAAAGCCCATGCGTTGGCCATGCTGGTCATCGCAGTCGCGGCCGCCGAGGCGGCCATTGGACTGGCCATCGTCGTCGGCGTGTTCCGCTCGACGCGCCACGCCAACGTCGATCGCCTGACGACTTTGAGGCACTAAGGCGAAGCCGTGTCAGAGAGCGCATATTTTCCACTGGTCTTCATCCCGCTCCTGCCGCTCATTGGGGCTGCGGTGAACCTGCTTGTTGGCCGCAAGCTCTCCCGTGAGACCGTTCACTTGATTGCGTGCGCGGCCATCGGAGCGTCCTGCATTCTATCGATCCTTGCGGTCTTCGGCCCGCTGTGGGACCTGTGGAGTCGCTGGCGCGAGGCTGGCGGACACGGGGCCCCCCCCGTCATTCGGCAGGTCGTCTACACCTGGATTCAGTCGGGCGATCTGAAGATCGACCTGGCCTTCGCGCTCGACCCACTCTCGACGGTCATGATTTTGACCGTCACCTTTGTCGGGTTTCTCATCCACCTCTATTCCACGGGATACATGTCCCATGATCCGCGTCCTGCTGCCTATTTCGGCTACTTGAACCTGTTCTCTGGCGCCATGCTTATCCTGGTCCTTGGCGACAGCCTTCCCGTCATGTTCATCGGATGGGAGGGCGTGGGCCTTTGCTCGTATCTCCTCATCGGGTTCTGGTTCGACAAGGTCAAGAACGCCAACGCTGGCCGGAAGGCGTTTGTCGTCAACCGCATTGGTGATTTCGGGTTCCTCCTCGGGATTTTCCTTCTGTACTTCATCACCAAGAGGGTGGACTTCCAGGGCCTCAAGGACTCGGTGGATCTCTTGGCCCAGCCGCTCTTTGGCGACATGGTCTTGCCGGTGGCGTTTTTCGCCGGCGTCTTGCTCTTCGTCGGCGCTGCGGGCAAGAGCGCGCAGATCCCCTTGTACGTCTGGCTTCCCGACGCCATGGCTGGTCCCACTCCAGTGTCCGCACTAATCCACGCGGCCACCATGGTGACGGCGGGCGTGTACATGGTGGCGCGCCTGAACTTCATGTACGTGCTCTCGCCCCACGCCATGATGGTGGTCTCGGGGGTGGGCGCAGCCACGGCGCTCTTCGCGGCCATAATCGGCTTCGCCCAGACGGACATTAAGAAGGTCCTGGCGTACTCGACGGTCTCTCAGCTCGGCTTCATGTTCGTCGGCGTGGGGACTGGCGCTTTCGTCGCAGGGATCTTCCACCTGTTCACCCACGCGTTCTTCAAGGCTGGGCTGTTCCTCGGTGCCGGTTCGGTCATGCATGCCATGGGAGATCGAACCGAAATCATGGAAATGGGTGGCCTGCGAAAGAAGCTTCCCTTCACGCACGCTACGTTTTTCATTTATTGCTTGGCGATCGCGGGGATCTTTCCGTTCGCCGGCTTCTTCTCGAAAGACGAAGTCCTTCTGGGCGCATGGGTCGCCCACGCCGATGGTTGGCCAGCCTGGTACGGGAAGCTCTTGTGGGGCGTCTTGAGCCTAGCGGCCCTGGGAACGGCTTACTACATGTGGCGTCTCTATTTCTTGGTCTTCGGTGGCGAGTGCCGGGCCGATGAAGAGACGAAGCACCATATCCACGAGTCTCCGTCGGTCATGACCGGACCCCTCGTCATCCTTGCCATTGGAGCCATGGTCCTCGGGTTCCTTGGCCTGCCACACCTCAAGGGCATCCACTTGACGAGCGTATTCACCGAGTGGCTCGCCCCCGTCATCCCCATGGCGAAGCACGATGTCTCTGACGGCACCGTGTTCGGGCTCATGGGTGTTGCGCTCGTCTTGGGCATCACCGGCATCGGCATCGCCGCCGCGCTGTTCCGGAATGGCCCATCGGCCAAGGCACGCGAGCTCGCCGCTTCACTCGCTCCCGTCCGAAAGCTCGTGGCGAACAAGTTCTATGTCGACGAGCTCTATGACTTCATCGTTGTCCGCCCGTTCAAGTGGGCTTGCATGGCGGCCTTCCGCGTGGTCGACCGCGTGGTCATCGACATCCTTGTCGTCGGCGGTTCCGCTCTGGTCGTCGATGTCAGCGGACGAGTGGTCCGCTGGTGGCAGAACGGCGATGTCCAGCGCTACTTGGCTGCCATTGTCGTCGGCACGGCTGCGATCTTCTATTTCACCACGTGGTCTTCGCCGCCCGTTTTTGTCTCGACGAGAGGGGCAGGGAATACTCTCAAGTTCACCGCCCGCGTGGGCTCGGGACCGAGCGCACAAGCATCAGAGATCTCCTGGGATTTCAATGGTGACGGTGCCGTCGACGGCACCGGGCGCGAAGCCTCCTGGACCTTCGAACAACCGGGCAGGCACAACGTGGTCATGATCGTGAAAGACCAAATCCTTCGCCGCACGCGTCGAGTGGAGCGTGAGGTTATCGTACAAGGGGACGCCGGAGCGAGCTCGAGCGCTTCCAGCGTGCCTGTCGCCCCGTTAGGACAGGCGGCGCAGCTGGCAGGCGGAATCGCAGGTGCCCCCGGCGCCGGAGGCTCACGATGAGCTCCCTCCTTCTTCCTGCCGTTGTCTTCCTCCCGCTGCTTGGAGTCGCGGTTCTCCTTCTCATCCCGCGCGAAGAGGAAGGAGTACTACGAGGCATTGCTTTCTCGAGCGCTCTGTTGACGTTCCTCGTCTCGCTTTTTCTCTGGACGGGCTTCGACACGACCAGGGACACCTATCAGTTCGTCGTCGATGCGGCTTGGATCCCAGGCCTCAACGTGCGGTTCAAGCTGGGCGTTGACGGCATCTCGATCTGGCTGGTATTGCTCACGACTTTCCTTGTCCCCGTAACGCTTCTCTCTGCCACGCGAGCCATCCACAAGAAGGTCAAGGAGTTCTTGATCTCTTTCTTGATCCTCGAAACAGGGATGATCGGCGCCTTCTTGGCCCTCGACCTTTTCCTCTTCTACGTGATGTGGGAGGTCATGTTGATCCCGATGTACTTCATCATCGGGATCTGGGGCGGGGAGCGAAGGGTGTACGCGTCGATCAAGTTCGTCATTTTCACCCTGGTCGGGTCGCTTCTCATGCTGGTGGCGATTTTCTACCTCTACGTGAAGTACGCGGAGGTGAGCGGAGGCCAGTACACGTTTGACCTGGAGAAGCTCACCGACCTGCAGCTGGCGCGAGGCGCGCAGCTTCTTTGTTTTGCCGCCTTCGGGCTCGCCTTTGCGATTAAGGTGCCGCTGTTTCCGTTTCACACGTGGCTACCCGACGCGCACGTCGAGGCGCCAACCGCGGGGTCGGTCATCCTTGCCGGCGTTCTCCTGAAATTCGGGGTTTACGGATTCCTTCGCTTCGCCATGCCGCTTTTCCCCGTCGCTTCTCATGAGCTCGCCCCCTACTTGGTGGGCCTGGCGGTGATTGGGATTGTGTACGGCGCTCTCGTCGCGTACGCCCAGGATGACGTCAAGAAGCTCGTCGCCTACTCCTCGGTGTCGCACTTGGGTTTCTGCGTGCTCGGCGCC
Organism: Deltaproteobacteria bacterium; assembly: GCA_016210055.1. Classification (GTDB taxonomy): domain Bacteria; phylum Myxococcota_A; class Polyangia; order Haliangiales; family SHYZ01; genus JACQUZ01. The sequence continues at coordinate 9,821 of JACQUZ010000165.1, forward strand.
TTCGCCGTGAACCCGCGGGGAATCGAGGGATCCATTTACACCATGCTCTCCCACGGACTCACGACCGGGGGCCTGTTCCTTGGCATCGGCGTGCTGTACGAGCGCAGGCACACGCGCAAGCTCGATGAATTCGGAGGGATTTGGGCCAAGATGCCCATCTTCGCGGCAGTGTTTCTGATCGTGACGCTCGGGTCGGCGGGCTTGCCAGGGCTCTCCGGCTTTGTTGGTGAGTTCCTCTCGCTCGTCGGTGCTTATGAAGCCACCGGCGCGCTCCCATATCCCAAGCTCGCCGCCACCATTGCCGCGACAGGCGTCATCCTTGGGGCCATCTACCTGCTCTGGATGTTCCAGAAAGTCATGTTCGGACCCGTCACCAACGAGCGGAACCAGCACTTGCCCGACCTGTCGGCGCGTGAGATTGCGGTCTTTGTTCCGATGGTGGCCTTCATCTTCGTGCTCGGAATGGCTCCCCGGCCGTTCCTGGGTGCGATGGAGCCTTCCGTGAATCGACTCACTGCGATGTACGAGCAGAAGAGAAGTGCCCCGAGCGATCGCGCCTATCTCCTGTCGGGCGGAAAAGGGACTGCGCCGACGCAGGGCGCAAGTCGCGGCAGCGAGAGTCAGGCGGCCAAGTTGGCCGTCAAGTCGAACGACCCTGCGGTGGAAAAACCGTGATGGAAACCAGCATTTCGACCGCGCTCGACGCGAGCCAGTTCTTCTTCACGTCCCCGATCTTGGTTCTCGCCCTTGGGGGCATCATCGTTCTGCTTCTTGATGCCTACGCGAGCGGTGCCGGGAGACGCTGGCTCATGTGGGTGTCGGCCGGCACCTGCGTCCTCACGCTCCTTTCGGCGGTATTGGTCTTCCGGGACCCGGCAACCACCGCAGGTCGCGAGCTTTTCGACGGAATGCTCGTCGCCGACCGCTTTGCGCTGTTCCTGACCATGGCGTTTGTGGCCGCCGCATTCTTGACGCTCCTCCTTTCCGGTGATTTCCTCCGCGAGCACGGGGTGGAATACGGGGAGTACTACTCGCTCGTCCTCTTCGCGACCTCTGGAATGGTCATCTTGGCCATGGCAGGCGACCTGGTGACCGTGTTTCTCGGCATCGAGACCATGTCCCTGGCCGTCTACGTTCTGACGGGATCGTTCCGCAACTCGGTTCGCTCATCCGAAGCAGCGCTCAAGTACTTCCTAACCGGCGCCTTTGCGAGCGCGATCCTCCTTTATGGGATGGCGCTCGTTTATGGGACGACTGGCACAACCAACTTGAAGGCCATCAGTGAAGCGGCGAAGGCGACTGAACCGGTCTTCCTCACTGGTGAGTTCCTGCTCATTGCTGCGTTTGGCTTCAAGCTCGCTGCAGCGCCCTTCCACATGTGGGCGCCGGACGCCTATGAGGGCGCACCAACGCCGGTCACTGCGTTCATGGCGGCTGGCGTGAAAGCGGCTGGATTTGCCGGTATTCTCCGGCTCTTTCTCACGGCGTTCGGAGGAGACGTTCTCCCATTTGGAAACATGGGATGGGGCTCGATCCTGGGGATCTTGGCCGCGATTACCATGACCGTGGGCAACCTGGCCGCCCTCCGGCAGGAAAACGTCAAGAGGCTGCTCGCTTACTCATCGATTTCCCACGCAGGCTACCTCCTGATTGGTGTTGTGGCCTCTGGGATCGGCGCAGAGGAAACAGCGCGGCCGGCCATGCTGTTTTATCTCCTCGCCTACACGTTCACGACCGTGGGCACGTTTGGCGTCATTGCGTGGCTCGGGAGCAAGGGGGATGAGCGGTTGCTCGTGGACGACTGGTCGGGCCTGGCCACCCGTCACCCAGCGGCGGCGCTCGTGATGACGATCTTCCTCTTGTCGCTCGCTGGGATGCCCCCAACGGCTGGCTTCTTTGGGAAATTCTACGTGTTCCGCGCCGCGATGCAGGTCTACGACGGACAGCTCCTGTGGCTCGTCATCGTGGCGGTCCTGAACAGCATCGTGTCGGTGTACTACTACCTCAAGATCGTCATGGCGATGTACTTCCGCGAGCCCACGCGTGAGCCTCGTCCGCTGCAAAGCCCTGCCGTCACCATAGCGCTTGCTCTGGCAGCGCTTTTCGTCTTGGAGATGGGACTCCTGCCGGGCTTCTGGCTCGACCTCGCGACTTCCTCAGTCATGTCTGGAATGGCGGGTCTCTAGGGACCCGACCGGGTCACGCGGGCCCCATTCCGTCAAAATCAAGTCGCTGATTCCTTGGCGTTTTTTCGCCTCATGAGTCGTTTTTTTGACGGTGCATGCTTTGCATGTAAGCAAGCGAACAATGCACCGCGTGCTCATTGCGGACGACGAGAGCCCCCTTCGGATGGCGCTGGATCGATTCGTGAGGTCTCTCGGGATGGAGGCCGAGTGCGTGGCCTCGGGTCACGAGGCGCTCGAGAAGCTATCCCACTGTGACCTCCTCTTGAGCGACGTCCGCATGCCCGGCATGGATGGGTTGCAGCTCCTCGCCCAAGCGAGACGCAGGAGACCCGAGCTGCCGGTTGTCCTCATCACGGGACACGGAACGATCTCGCTTGCCGTGGAAGCCATGCGGGCAGGGGCTGCGAACTTCCTCACCAAGCCTTTTGATCTGCAGGAGCTCGAAGAGGTCATCCGAGCGGCCCTGGAATCCTCGATGCCGCCACGCGCTCTTGGGCCCGGCCCTCGAACTGCCACGACGTCGGCCGATGCGCTCGTCGGTGGCTCGGAGGCGATGTGCAGCCTGCGAGCACTCGTCACCCGGGTCGCCACGAGCGATGCGACGGTGCTCATCACCGGTGAGTCAGGCTCTGGGAAGGAAGTGGTCGCGAGAGCGATTCATGGCCAGAGCAGGCGGGCGCGAGGGAACTTCGTGGCCGTGAACTGCGGCGCTATTCCCGAAGCGCTCCTCGAGTCGGAGCTGTTCGGCCACGTCAAGGGCGCCTTCACCGGCGCCACGCAAGCGCGAGCTGGCCATTTCGCCGTCGCCGAGGGAGGAACGCTTCTTCTCGACGAGATAGGCGAGCTCCCCCTGGCCATGCAGGTGAAGCTTCTCCGCGTGCTCCAAGACCGCGCCTATACGCCCGTGGGAGGCTCCGAGCCCAAGCCGGCCGACGTGCGCGTCATCGTGGCCACGCACCGGGATCTCGACTCCATGGTTCAGTCGGCTACGTTCCGAGAGGATCTTTATTACCGACTGAACGTGCTCCATGTGGCCGTCCCGTCGCTGCGGGAGCGGGGGGATGACGTGCTTCTCCTGGCGCGCACGTTCCTAGCGCGCACGTCTGCGGCGGAAGGCCGCCTGGCCATGGTGATGGATCAAGAGGTGGAAGTCTGCCTGCGTCGGTATCCATGGCCGGGCAATGTGCGGGAGCTCGAGCACGCCATCACTCGTGCCACGGTGCTCGCGCAGGGAGACACTCTCACGCTCGCAGATCTCCCTCCCAAGGTAAGGGGTGCGTTCTCCGGCGCGACGCACGATTCCTCGGGAGCGCGGTCACTCGCTGGTTCGGCGGAGGATCTCGCTCACGCGGCGTCCAAGCTGCCCGAAACCGGAGTCGACCTCAAGCACACCCTCGAGCAACTCGAGCGCGAGCTTATCGAACAGGCACTCGAACGCACGGGTGGGAACAAGAACCGCGCCGCGGCACTCCTGCGCCTCAATCGCACCACGCTCGTCGAGAAGCTCAAGCGCCTGTAACTCCCGTTTCACCCCTCCCCACTTACGTATTGCCCGTCACGTCAACCTCGTGACGTCTGTCATTCGCTTGACGGCGGATTGACGTCACCCGCTTGGCGATCGCTCCTCGAACTCCTGGGATTTCAGCCCTGTAGGCCTTGGCACGGACGCTGCTCAAGGGGTCCATGGAGCTTGTGAGGAGATGCGGATGCAAAGCCACGACATGCACGAGACGGCGACCCGCTTCATCCCGCGGATCCAGAAGATCGCGCGCGGCATCGCTCGTCACCTGCCGTCGTACGTGGATGCCGAGGACCTGGTGCAGGCGGGCGTCGTGGGCATGATGACAGCGCTCAAGGCCTTTGATCCAGGCCGCTCTGGGCGCCTGGACGTCTACGTGGAGCGCCGGATTCGCGGTGCGATTCTTGACGAGCTTAGGGCTCTCGACCCTCTCTCTCGCGACCAGCGCCGCGATGCGCGTTCCATCCAGGCGGCCACGCGGGAGCTCGAAACCATGCTGGGTCGCGCCCCAGAGGAGGATGAGGTTGCGCTGCGCTCGGGCGTTAGCGTTGAGCGGCTCCGAGCGGTGAGGGAAAGAGCTCTTGCGGTCACTCCTGACACTCTCGACGATGAGCGGGGCACCGCGCTCGCCGACGGCCAAGCAGAAGATCCCGTGGAGCTCCTTGCGCTCGCACAAAGTCGCGAGCGCCTGGTCGCCGCCCTGAACGCCCTTCCAGAGCGGCAACGGCAAGTGCTCTCCCTGTACTACGTGGAAGAGCTTTCACTCAAGGAAATCGGGGACTTGTTCGGTGTGACCGAATCGCGCGTCTGCCAGATCCATGGCGAGGCCCTGAAGAAGCTGCGCTTGTCGATGCAGGACGCCTAGCACGTTTTTTTTCACCTAAAGCTTTCGTCCGGGGTGCCGATAGTGGTCTATGTGACCACGCTCCCGAGCAGACTCGAAGCGCTTCGAGCAGAAATCAAGGCGGGCACCTACCACGCCGATGCAGGGCTCATTGCCGACGCAATCCTCATGCGAGCGTGCAAGAGAATCTACGCCGCCGCGGTGCTGCCCATCGCGCGGGTAGGTGAACAGGGGATGCCTCTGGAACGCCGGCGAGCCCTGGGAAACCCGTGCGACGAGGACTCGCCCGGAGGGTCACGCCCCCCGCGGAAGCTGTGCTAGCTCCGTCTCTGGATTCATGTACTTGGTGAGCTTTGCGGTGAGGTAGTCCTTCGCTTTCCCACGCCAAAGAAAACCTGGGTCCTTCCCTTCAAACAGGACGACACCTGGTTGGAACGTCACAGTACCCTCGATCGAAACGACCATGTACTTCCCGCGGATCGTGGCCTTGTCGCCGTTCCAGGTCACGCCGATGCCGTGGCGGTTGATCAGATACTCGCCCAGCGCCCTGATTCGTTCCTTGGCTTCTTGTTCGGGGAGCTTGTGTGGATACTCAATCTTCATCGAACGCCCTCTCCATGAAAGCGAGCATGCATTCGCCTGCTCCGTTCGCTACCCTTCTGCCTCCAGGGCCTTCTCGGTCCTCTTTCTCGCGTTGTGATCCAGGATTCGCTTGCGCAAGCGGATGCTCCTTGGGGTCACCTCCACGAGCTCGTCTGGGTTAATAAACTCGAGTGCCGATTCAAGGGTCATGACGCGAGGCGGCGTAAGGATGAGCTTCTCATCGGCGGCCGTAGTTCGGATGTTCGTGAGCTTCTTTGCCTTAGAGGGGTTGACCAGGAGATCGTTGTCGCGCGAGTGCATGCCGATGACCATTCCCGGATATACCTTTTCCCCAGGGCTGAAAAAGAGCTGTCCGCGCTCCTGAAGGTAGAACAGGGCGTAAGCGTTGGTCTCGCCCGTGTCCTGCGCGATGAGAACACCGTTCACTCGTCCCCTTAAGTTCCCTGCGTGCGGACCATACTCGGCAAGCTGGTGGTAAAAGACTCCTGTTCCCCGGGTATCCGTAAGGAACTGTGATCGGTAGCCAATCAGCCCTCGTGAAGGAACACGGTACTCCATGCGCACTCGTCCGTGGCCAGAGGGATGCATTTCCATCATCTGTCCCGCGCGACGTCCGAGTTCTTCGATCACCGGACCCGAGTAGGTCTCCTCTACGTCGATCACGACTTCTTCATAGGGCTCGAGTCGTTGGCCGTCTTCCTCCTTGAAGATGACCTGGGGCTGTGACACGCAGAGCTCGTACCCCTCGCGGCGCATGGTCTCAATAAGCACCGAAAGGTGGAGCTCCCCGCGCCCGGAGACCTTGAAACGGCCAGCGTCATCGGTTTCTTCGACCCGTAGCGCCACGTTGGACTTCACCTCGCGCAAGAGGCGATCGCGCAGGTTGCGGGACGTGACGTATTTACCGTCGATTCCGGCAAACGGGGAGTCGTTGACCATGAACTCCATTGAGATCGTGGGCTCATCGACGGTGAGGAGGGGTAGAAGGTGCGGGCGCTCGATTTCCGTTATCGTCTCGCCGACATTGAGCTCCGTCATGCCGGTGATGGCGAGGACGTCGCCGGCCTTGGCCTCGAGAAGCTCGAACCGCTTGAGCCCCTGAAAGCCGAGGATCTTCTGGACGCGGAATTCTTCTCGTGAGCCGTCACGGTGCGCGACGAGGAGGCGCTCGCCGACCTTGCATCGTCCAGTCTCGACGCGGCCGATGGCCAAGTACCCGAGGTAGTCGTCGTACGCGAGGGTGGCTACCTGCATCGCGAGCGGCGCTTCCACGTCGCCAGGAGGGAGGGGAATCTTTTCGAGCATGAGCTCAAGGAGCGGTGACAAGTCGGTCCGCTCGTCCCCAAGCTCACGCACGGCGAATCCTTCCCGACCCGATGCGTAGATCACCGGAAAGTCGAGCTGCTCGTCGCTCGCCCCGAGGGCTACGAACAGGTCGAACACGCCGTTTAGGGTCCCGTCGGGATCTGATCCCGGGCGGTCGATTTTGTTGATGACAACGATGGGCCTGAGCCCAAGGGCGAGCGCTTTCTTGGTGACGAAGCGCGTCTGCGGCATCGGCCCTTCGAACGCGTCCACCAGGAGAAGGACGGAATCGACCATGCCGAGCACCCGCTCCACCTCGCCGCCGAAATCGGCGTGGCCAGGGGTGTCGACCAGGTTGACGCGCACCCCTTTCCAGGTGATGGCCGTGCACTTCGCGAGAATGGTAATCCCGCGCTCCCGTTCGAGATCATTGGAATCTAGCGCGCGCTCGGCGACCACTTCGCCCCGCCGAAAAGCGCCTGCCTGGTAGAGGAGCCCGTCAACGAGGGTGGTTTTCCCGTGGTCGACGTGTGCAATAATCGCCACGTTTCGCACGTCGGACCGGCGCGGCGCGAGGGGCTTCTGCAAAGCGAGTTGGCTGCTCATAGACCTTGGTTCTTGGGTAAAGAGTCAGTATCTATAGCGGGAGTCGGGCTGGGGTGCAAGAAGGACGAGCTCTTAATCCAACTTCGCCCGGAACACGCGACGCCCCGCTTCCTGGCCGCTTAGGACGAGCTTGAGGATGTCCAGGGAAAGCCGAACCAGGCGGCCATTTTTTAGACGCACCTGCGCGAACTCGCCTTCCCCCTCGATGCGCTGCACTTCACAGCGCGCGAACGTTGGGTGAATGATGATGTCTCCGGGGGATACCGGATCGAACACTTCCCCATGTTCCACGTCCTGCTCGCTTGGGCGCTTGGGACTGGGTCCTGGAGGCGCCAGTGGCTGCGGGCTTGCTCCCTTGGCATGGGGCATTCCCGGCGAGAGTGAGGCTACCTCGGCCCACGTCACCGCGGGAACGGGTTGAGTCGCAGGCCTGGACGCTTCCGGCGCGGGCCCGGCTTCGATGGCGATGGCCTCCGACCAAAGAGCAAGGCCTGTTTCCGGGTTCGGAGAGCGGCGGAGCAAGACATCGTCCCATGCTTCGAGGACGATCTCGAACGCGAAGACCCGAGCGGCGACCAGATGACCGCCCAGGACCTCCACGCCGTTGTCTCGATCCCGCATCAGGGTCACGTGGGCGTGCAGGGCGATCTTCCCGTCGTGCTCCGAGACGTTCCCAATGAGGTTGAGCACCTCACAGCCCCCCGCGGTGAACGTGCGACCAGGCTTCCATTTCTTGGTCGCCTGGTCGTACTCGGCGATTTCCACCGACGAAAAAGAGCCCAGCCCCCGAAGCTCGGCTGCGCGGACGTTTTTGCTTTGGCAAAGGGACAGAATCGCTTCAAAGAAATCGACCCCTCGGTCGAGTCGGCCCACGATCCGTCGAGCTCGGTGAGACTCCGCGACAATCATCGTCGCGGTGTATAGCACAAGTCATCAGTGTGGGTGATGGTGGTGCGGATCGGGCGGGTGCGGGTGCGCGTGGTGGTGGTGGTGGTGCTCATGGAGACCGCCAGGTCCGTGATCGTGCCCTTGGTGATCGGCCTTATGGGCGTGGTGGTGGTGATCCTTGTCCCCGTGATCCATTTCACCGTGCGGCGGGATGCCTTCTCCCTGCGGCGCAGGCGTCGCCTCGGAGCTCCACGAACGACTGCGTCCCTGTGCACGCGAGCCTATCCAGCCGCATGTGAGCAGGAAGACCGCGGCGAGCGCGGAAAGGCCGAGGGGACTAAGCGACCGGGACGACCCATGCATCGCAGGAAACGTAGCACGAAACGACCCTGCGGGAAAAAGGGTGGGGTCAGGTCCTCTAGCTTTTCCTGTTGCGACCAAGGAAGTAAGGTGTGAAAGTGCGCACCCGATTCACATGGTCGCCCAAAGGGCCGGCTCCTGGAGGCACGCATGTTCGGCAAGCTGCTCCCCCGTGAAACGAGTTTCTTTGACTTCTTCGAAAGGCACGCGGCGCTCACGGTAGAGGGCGCCAAGGAGTTCCTGTCTTTGGCTTCAACGGGCGCCAACGTGGGCCCTAAGTCCAAGCGCATCAAGGAAATCGAGCACGAAACGGATGTCATTACCCATCATTGCGTGGAAGCGCTTCACAAGACGTTCATTACCCCGATCGAGCGAGACGACATCCACCGCCTGATCACGCGGATGGATGACATCATGGATTTCATCGAGGCAGCGGCAGAGCGCATCGCGCTCTACGAGATCCGAGAAATGACGCCCGAGGTGAGGGACTTGGCCGACGTCCTCGTCCGCTCCACGGAGGAGGTTGAAGAAGCCCTAAAGGGCCTTCGCGACATGGCCCATGCCGACATGGTGGTCAAGAAGTGCATCGACATCAACAGGCTGGAGAACGAGGCCGACGCGATCCTTCGCAATGCGGTGGCACGCCTCTTCAAGGAAGAGCGGGATCCCATCACGATCATCAAGTGGAAGGAGATCTACGAGCACCTCGAGAACGCGACCGACCGCTGCGAAGACGTCGCGAACATCATCGAGGGCGTCGTCCTCGAGCACGTGTAGGGACCATGGACTCCTCAGTCATGATGCTGGTCGTCGCGACGGTGGTGGTAGCCCTCGCGTTCGACGTGATTAATGGCTTCCACGACGCGGCGAATTCGATTGCTACCGTCGTGTCCACGCGGGTCTTGACCCCGCGTGCGGCGGTCCTCTGGGCGGCCTTTTTCAACTTCGTTGCCATGTTCATCTTCGCACCTGAGGTGGCAAGCACGATTTCGAAGATCGTCAAGGTCAAGGCTGGAGATCCGGTGTTCGTTTACGTCGTGCTGACAGGCCTTTTCGGGGCCATCATCTGGGATCTCCTGACCTGGTGGTGGGGGCTGCCGACGAGCTCGTCCCACGCATTGATCGGAGGCTTTGCCGGGGCAGGAGTGGCGCACGCCGGGTGGGACGTGCTTCATTGGAAGAAGATCGTCGATACGCTCAAGTTTATCCCCCTTGCGCCTCTCCTTGGGCTGGTCGTGGGCTTTGCCCTCATGCTGGCGGTCTTCTGGCTGTTCCGTCGCTGGCGCCCTGCGGCGGTCGATCGTGTCTTCCGAAGGGGCCAGCTCGTGTCGGCCGCCTTGTACTCCCTGGGCCACGGTGGGAACGATGCGCAGAAGACCATGGGCATCATCGTTGCCGTCTTGGTCGCAGGAGGCGTCATGAGCCCCCAGACCAAGTTGAGCCTCACGGACCCCTCGACCTTGTGGATCATCCTCTCTTGCCACCTCGCCATGGGTGTAGGTACTGCCCTCGGCGGCTGGCGAATCGTCAAGACCATGGGGATGAAGATCACCAAGCTGAAGCCCGTCGGGGGGTTCTGTGCGGAGACCAGTGGCGCGTTTACGCTGTTCCTGGCCACCCACGCTGGGATTCCGGTGTCTACGACCCACACCATCACGGGATCGATCGTTGGTGTCGGTGCGACGACGAAGCTCTCGGGAGTCCGCTGGGGGGTGGCGTCGCGGATTATTTGGGCCTGGATCCTCACGATCCCCGCCTCTGCGGCCGTCGCTGCGGCGTTCTTCTACCTCATCAAGGCGATTGCCCTGTAGGGGAGCACGGGCAGGCCGAGGCTGGCGAGCCTATCCGAGAAGGGACATGAGGGCAGGGATATCGAGGGTGAGCTCGCTGGTCATGTAGCGCTTCCCACTTGCCTCGACGACGAGCACGGGGCCAAACCGAGGCAGGTGTGCCGTGAGTCCTCGCACCGACGGAGCAATCTCTGTCGCCTCGGCCGCAAATCGCTTCCGATCGAGCGGCTTTCCCTCTAGGAACACCTCTGAAAGAAACGCGAGGGGGGCAATGAACCCGCATCCTTGCTGATGGATTCGGTCCTTGAGCGGCCCCGGCACTTGGTCGAAAGGACGAAGGACGTCCACGTGACGCTGGCCGAGCCCGCTGACGGTATCAAGGTCCAGGCGCTCCTCGGGAATGACGAGAATCACGCGACCTGCAAGCTCGCGGGCCACAATCGGTGGGCTTGGCTTGCTTGGCGGTTCTTCGCTAGGAGGTGGAGCTGGAGCCTTCGAAACCGCAGGCCTTTGGGCCGGTTCTTGAATGACCGCACGTGCCCCGGGAATGCGGGCGAACAGGTCGAGGGCAGCCACGCGGGTCTCGAGATCATAGCTCTTGCGGATGTCCCAGCTCCCATCGATGTCAGAGAGAACGTCCACGATCAAGAGATCGCCCCGTCTCTCGAGGTGGGCGGGCTCGACGCGGGACAAAATGACTTCGTCTGAGACTTCTTCGAGGCGCTTCTCGAAGCTCCCGAACTTGAGCTCAAACTCCTTCTGTGAAAGCGGAGTCGCGCGCTGGCGCCCGTCGAGGTCCGTCGTGGGATCGAGCACCCAGCCGAGGAGCATGAGCCCTCGCAGGTCCCGCGCCGATCGGGTAACGATGACCGCGTCGCCGACGGTTCCGAACGCGTTCATCCGTCCGATGCGAGCACCGAGAGCCTCGACCAGCTGAATGAGGCGCTCCCTCTCCGGACGCAGATCCCTAGGCACGATCGGGTCGGTGCGCGGCGACGTGCGCATGGGGGCAGTCGCTTCATCAATGACGAGCAGGCGCCTCTCGCCGCGTCTTCGCAGTGGGACCGTTGGCGAGATCTCCATCTCGTACTGCGGGAGGTTCCTGTCGGGGTCGACGAGGAGACGTTCCTTGGCGACCTCCTCGCCACCTAACGCAGCGACGAGAACATCCACTGAGGGCGGGGGCGCCTTGGCGCTGAGGATCACATCCAAGACAAGCGAGTCGATAGCAAGCATGAGTCTTTTCTCGCCTTCGTCATATCACAGATAGCCGCTTCTTCGACGAAGGCTCCACTCCATCGCGAGCAGCGCGAGGGCGAGGATGAACAAGTAAGGTCGGCTCCAGAGCTCCACGTCCGTCTTCCGGTCGACCCGCACGATTCGGGGGGCGGCCAGGGGAATTGACGCGGGGAGGGACGATGCGGCGCCAACGTAATCACCACCCGTCTGAGCCGAAATGCCCTCGAGGATATCCTCGCGCGCCGCCGGGTTTTCGAGCTCCTCCCGTTCGGGGTGCACGAGGAAAATCTCCTCGACGACGACCTGCCGATCGCCCACAGTGGCTCGTGCTCTTGCCTGGTATGCGCCTTCCGGAAGTGGCGGAAGCTCGACTTGCGTCTCGCCGGCCTCGTCGGTCGTGAACTTCTTGTCGAGAATGACCTTGGGGCTATTTTCCTTGCGCTCAACCACCACGCGGATGGCTGCCGACTTGGCAGGCTGATAATCCTTGTCGACGAGCCTGGCCGTGAGGCGAGGGGCCTCCCCTTGCACGCTTTCGGTCACATCCGCTTCCAAGTGCAGGTACTCCAGGTCCGGGTCACGGATGAGCCAGCGGATCACGTTTTCCCAGAGCTTCTGAAACGCACGACCGTCGTCCCCATCCCGCCCGGCCGCAACGAATCCCCATCGCCACGCGGTGTCCGTGGTAAGCGCGAACGAGCGCCCCTTGCCGTGTTCTGACACTGCGATGACCGGCATGGGCTCCCCGCGATTGGCTCTGAGATTCGGGTGCACCGCCAGGACGATGGCGCCCGGCTTCGCTCCTGCGACTTGATTCACTCCTTCGAGCGAGGGAAGGCTTGCCCAGCGCGCTTCGTTGTCCCTGCGCCCGAACCTGAGCTGTGTCACCGGATGTCTTTGCCCCTCAGGCGTGAGGCGCGGGTGGAATTCGTCCGTGGACAGGAGAACCGAGGGCCCGGCGGATGCCGGGAAAAGCTCAACGGGGAGAACGTCCGCGACCGGAGTGCCCAGGTAGTCCCCCGACGAAAAAGAGAGGTCGCCGCCCACCATGGCAAGGCCGCCGCCGTCTTCGACGTACTTGCGGATGTTGTCCAGGTACGGCCCGATCTGGTAGGGGCCGTACTCGAAATTCATGAGCACGACGACGTCAAAGGAGCCGAGCTCCTCTTCGAATAGCTCCTGGGTGGGAAAAGGGATGAGCGACATCTCGCTCGAGGGGACGAGCTGGATGTCGTCGGGCGTCCTTAGGATGAAGAAGGAAATGAGGTCTACGTTCGGGTCGGCCTTGAGCAAGGCCCTCAAGGCGCGCTCATCCCAGGAAGGACGACCTGCGACTTGCAGCACGCGGATCTTGTCTCGGATCACGCGCAAGACGAACCCCCGGACGTTGTTCGTCGGTACCGACTCCTCCTCGAAAACGGGGAGGGACACCTCGTAGAAGTACTTTCCGACGCGCTCGGGGACGATCTCAAAGACCACGCGGGCCAAAGGAGTGTCTCCCCCTACTTGGACATGGGCCTGCTTGATCACTTGGCCGTCGCGCTTGAGCGACACAGGCACGTCCTGCGCTCCGAGCCCGGTGGCCCGGACGACGGCTTCCACCTTAAAGACCGTGCGCACGAACGCAAGCTCGTCGGACTCGACGCGAAGCACCGCCAAGTCCTTGAGGCCTGTCCGACCCACCCATGCGGCGTGCACGCGAGCCTGGAGGGAGGAAAGGAAGTCCTTGGACCCGCCATCCCCCACGCCGTCGGCAAATCGCCCCGTCGGGACGCCGTCTGAAACGAGCACGATCCCCGCCAGATCGGCCCCCTCGTAGCGTGCGCGAATGCCCTCCAAGGCCTCGCGCATGAGCGTGGCATCTGCGCGGGGCTCCACTTTCGAAGAAAGCTGCTTGAACGTGGCAGGGGTGACCGTGTCGCTGAAGGTGAAGAAATCAACATGGTGCTCGCCGGTCCAGCTGTCGAAGGTGGCCCGTGACCGCGCGAGAAGGGATGCCGCCCGCTGGGCGCGAGTAGGCCCACGGGCGTCTTCCGCAAGAGCCATGGATCGGGAGTCGTCCACCAAGACGACCACATGGTTTGGTTCCCGGGTCACGTGACGGAGCTCGAGGGCAGGCTCGAGAAATAGGACGAGCGCTGAGACAGCGGCACCGGCACGGGCCCCCACCATGAGGCCACGCCGCAGTGGGGAACGTGCACCGCGGGTCCCCACGAAGGCCAGCACAACGGTTGCCATGCACGCGGTGGCTCCCAAGGAGATCCCGAGCCAACCCCACGGGGAAAGAAGCACCCACCGCCACTCGTTGAACTGGGCGTCCTCGGGGGCCACGCTCGTCACCAAGAGCGCAACCACGCGCTCACCACCAAGGACGGCGAGGCCGAGGAGCATGCCAGCCGTTGCCCAAGCAAGCAGATACCCCTTGGCACGGCGAAGCCGCAAGACGACCACCAGCAGGACGAGAAGCCCAGCCAGCGCCATGAGGGTGCCGCGTACCTTCCAAGAGAAGAGGGCGATCTCGCTCACGGACCGGTCTTCCAGCGCCTGCGCTTGAGGATAAAAGGTACGTGTACCTGGTCGGTCTTGTAATCCAGGCACAGGGCATGCATGGCGAGGTTAATCCCAAGGCGAAAGGCGTGCTCCCTCTGGGACTCGCCCCCTGGATAGCACTCATGCTCCCAGTTGCCATAGTTGTCGCGGGCGTACGCGCCTCCCAGGTCGTTTTGGCAGTAGACGACCGCAGCCCGCTTGTCGCGGAACACCGCCTCGAGCTGCGGCGCGACGAGCACGCGTCCGACCGGCTGTTCAACTAGGTAAAACGACTTGTAGAGGACGTGGTCCCGCGGGACAGGCTCCAAGCCGGGCGCTGGCCTAGGCCAGATCTCGCCGACGAGACGGCGCACGGACGCATCAAACGTGCCCCCAGCCCGACCCTCGGCCGAGTCGATGAGGAGAAACCCCCCGAAGGTCAGAAAGCGCCGGAGAACCTCCATTTCTTGCGCAGGAACAAGGGGAAGCGAGCGATCACCTGCCAAGTACAGGAACGGAACCTGGTGGAGCTTTCTTGCTTCGAGCCGGACCGGCGCTGGCTCGAGGGACACGTCAATTGACGTCCGCTTGTCGATTTCCCAGAGCAATCGCCGCAGAGCGGTTGGGTGGGGATTCCAGCGATTTCCGAGGATGAGCTGGGCGATCTGAAACTTGGACGCCGGTCCGATCCCTTGCGCCCGGCGTGAGGCGCTAAGGGTCCCCAGCGCCACGCAAGCGGCAGATCCGAGCAGCATCTGGCGGCGGGATAGGTCGCTCATGATAAGGTCCGCGCATGATAGAGCGTATTCGCGAGCCCCACACGACGCCACGTCTCTCGCCACGCGGAATGCCGGTCCTTGTCGTGGCGATCCTTCTCCTGCCAAGCACCGCTCGTGCAGGCCAAGTGGAGGCTAAGGGCACTGGGGTCACGCACTACCATAAGGGTCAAGTTGGAGTGCATGCGCAGGCCGGAGCAGGATACCGGGTGCTCATGCCCTACAACTCGGAGTTCTGCGGCCAGGCGGGCAAGACGGTGTGCACGGGACGCTCGCCGACGTTCTTGGAGCTCGGGATATCGTACGGAGTCACGCGTTCCATCGAGCTCCTGGCCGACGTGAGGCTCGGGCTCGAGACGGATTTTGGCGCGGGATCCGCTGAGGGGCCTCGCGCGCTGGCGATCGCACCGGGGATCAAGGTCTTCGTCGAAGAGACCGGGCTCGTGAAGTTCTTCTCCACCCTTCAGGGCGTCGTGGATTTCACGGACTTCGCATTCACCGGAGTCAAGGAGGGAGCAGATCTCGGCCTGCGCAACGTGAACGGGATCCTCATCGACTTGCACGCGAACTATGGCCTGTACGCTCATTTCGGCGAGACCTTTGGGCTGCGCCGGTGGCTTCGTTTCGAGATCGACGGTGGCGCGGGCATCCAAGGACGCTTTCCCTAGCACGTCAAAAGCTACCGGCAAGCCCCAGGCCGAAGGGGTAGGGGACGACGGCAAGGGTTGGTCTCCGCCCATGGCTAGAGCGAGAAGTCGCACGGGTGCATGATGCACCATTCGTGAGGATCCTGCCTCCTTGCGGGCTGCCCCTACGCTCCTATCACATGAACACCGCCCCAAGAGCCATCGCTACCTGAGCATTGCCAAGAAGGCGCATCCTACCGCTCATGGCGAGTTGGATGGCCAGCTGCCTCCCAGCGGTGAGGTCGAGAAAATCGGTGACTTGGCACTCCACCCGGCAGTCGGGCTGTTCGACGCTTCGCACGTCGCCCACGGCGATGACGACCTTGCGCGTGACGCTCCCATCGGCAATCACAAAGGCCACGCTCCCGGTGACGCTCCTTAACATCTTGGCGCGTTCCGCGTCGAGAGTGAGCGCCTTGAACGCGAGGAGCTGAGTCTCGAGGCCTCCTCCTTGCGCCTCCTCGAGCCGGGCCGCTTGCAAGAGGAGGTGCTCAAAGTCCTCCCTGGACAAGAAGGCTTGCACCACCGGCTCACCGCAAGTGCCCGGAGTCACCTCGAGCTCACCATTCGCGAGGCTCAACGTCCACGAGCCCCCAGCGTCGCCGTGCACGTGAAAGGTCATGCTCCCAGGCGACGACTTGCCCGAGAACGCTTGTCTCGCGGCGGCAAACCGTGCGGGGAGGTAGGTCGTAAAGAACTCGCGGGGAGTGGACGGAATCTCGGTCATCGTTTCTCTCCTGGCTTGCCCTCCGGGGAGCCGGTCAGGCAGCACGGTATGGCGGCTGGCCCTTGGGCCACTCGGTGTGCACCTGGTGGCCGTAGAGGTCTACCAGAGCCTTGACGGCCTCGGCATTTTGCATGAGGAAGCGCATGTCGCCCCGGATCCTGATCTGTCCCCGCATGCCGGCCGCGATCGGGTCGACCTGGCCCGCGGCCACGCCTTCCCACACGTGGGCGGGCGCCGAGAAACGGAAGCTCAGCCCCTTGCCGTCGTGCCTTCCGGCGAGTGGCCGGTACTCCTCGACACGCCCCTCGGTGAGCTCGATTAAGAAGTAGATCGCGCCATCCTCGGGCACGTAGGGTGAGATGCCGTCGCCCATGATCTCGAGTGCAATGGTGATGTGGCTCGTGGGCGCGAGCCTTCGAAACTCGCTCGACCCATTGATGAGCTTCTTCATGTCTTCGTACCAGGCCTCGGAATAGATGACAGGCATGCGGTCTCCTTAGCGAGCGAAAGTCCACCAAAAGATGCCGGTGAGCGCGGCCACAGCCACGGCAAGGGCAATCCACCGCGCCCTTCTCGCACGGGCGCAGGCCACAGGATCCGAGGTGCGCATGAATCTCAGCACCTGGAAGAGCCTTGGCAGTGCCAGCCCGACGCCCCCAAGCCGAACCCTGCCCTGAAGGACGAGCAGGACGGGACTCGCCCTTCCTGACGCGATCTGCGCGAGCGCGAGGAAGTCAGCCCGGATGCAGGGGTACGGGGCGTCCACGGGTGCGTCGCAGAGCTCGATTCGATCCCCGAGGAACGTGACCCGCACGCAGACCTCGTCATCTTCCGCCGGGCGGAACAGGATCGCACCGCCCAGCCTGCGTGCACCGTCGACCTTCGTCGCGCAGCCCGCGATGCTCTGCTCGAGGTACTGCTGCAAGAGCTCCGCAAGCCCGCTCGCCGAGCTGCCATCCACGAGCAAGACCGGGAATTCGGCGCTTCGCGGATCGCCGCTTGTCACACCGCCGCCCACCACTTCTCCAAGCCGAAATCGTCGGCAATCACGCCAAGGCAGTTGTAGCCGGGCGCGAACGTGATGTACCCATGGGGATGCTGCGAGGCGCCGCACAGGTAGAGCCCGCGAATCGGGGTGCGGTACTGCGAAAGCTCGTCGGTGGGTCGGTGGTCAAGGAGCTGATCGGGGTGAATCCGCCCGACCATCCAGTCGCCGAAGCGGTAGTTGATGATCTTTTGGCTGATGTCGTGCGGCGTCTCGACGGCGCATTTTCGCAAGAGCCCGTCCAGGTTCTCGCACGCGGCGCTCCAGCGCTCGCAAAGTCGCCTGCCATGGGCGTGCTTGATGTGATCCCATGCCCTTGCGCCACCGTCGGCAAGGGAGTATGGGGCGAACGCTCGGATGAGCCCGGTCGCCATGCCGGGCGGCGCGTCGGTAGGATCGTACAGGGAGTTGACCGCGACATTGAGGCGCGGCGGGTGCGGGAGAACCCCGAGGCGAACGGCGGCAAGCTCGGCATCAAAGTCGGCGAGCGACTCGAAACCGATGTTCAATATCCACGCCCGGTCGATGTCAGGGTCAAAGGCGGCTGCCCGATAGCGAGGCACCCCGCCAAGCGACAGGTGCACGTTGAAAAGGGTCGCGTCCTGGTACTTTACCCTTCTCACTGCCTCGGCGGTTTTCGCCGGAACGAAGCGGGCGGGGACCAGTTTTTCAAAGGTCTGGTTCACGTCCACGCTCGAGGCGACGAGCTTGTGCGCGCGCACCACGCCATCGGGCGTTCGCACGCCCACCGCCCGCCCATCCTCGACGAGGATTTCCTCCACCGGCACCTGCGGAAAGACCCGCCCGCCAGCGCGCACGAGGACGCGCATGAGTGCGTGGGCGAGCCTGTGGCTCCCCCCCTTGCACAGGTGCCAGTTGGCGATCTTCCCGAGGAGCAGAGGAAGAGTGACGGCCAGCCCCTTGACGTGCGGCTGGTAGGCGCAGATGGCCGCGTGGAACGCCAGCGTGGCCTTGATGCGGTCGTTTTCGAAGTGTCGGTTGAGGAAATCGGCGACCGACATGGTGCGCAGGCGCGCGGTGAGGAACTCGGACTTCTCGTCGATGCCCCAGGCGGCGAGGGCACGGGTGATGTCGTTCAGGCGAATGGGCGGCGCGTACATGAGCGTCCGCACCATGAGGTCCATGTACCCTGAGACCTCTTCCCAGAGCCGCATCCAGGTGTCGGCATCCTTTCGCGAGAAGCGGGCAAAGCTCTCCCACGTCTTGCGCATGTCCGCGTGGACCGTGATGGCGGTGCCGTCGGAGAAGACGCTCCCCATTTGCACCTCGGGCCTCACGTACTCCACGCCATGGTCGAGGATCTGGAGATCGTCGTACACGGGGCATAGCCCGACGAGGGAGTGGTAGTTCGAGTGCAGGTTGTGAAGGAAATTCGGCTCGGTGACCTCCTCGGTACAAAGGCCACCCCCTTCCTCGGTTCGGCGTTCGAGCACGGCCACGCTCCATCCGCTCTTCGCCAAGTAGGCGGCAAGCGCCATGCCGTTGTGACCGGCGCCAATGACGACCGCGTCGAATCCGCCGTCGAACATTCCCATGTTCCGCTCCTGGGGGGTCAGTAGAACCGCCGGCTGTTTCGCCAGGCAGGCTCAAAGCCGAAGTCCTCGCAAAGGACCTTGAAGCAGTTGTAACCGCACGCCGCGGTGACGCCGCCACCCGGGTGGGTGCAGCTCCCCGCGAGGTAGAGCCCAGGGATCTCCGTCGCGTGGTGGGCACAGCCGGCGAACGGGCGCAGGCCCATGAGCTGGTCGACGGTCATGGCGCCGTGCCCGAAGTCCCCCTCGCGCATCCGCATGCCGCGCTCCTGGTCCAGGGGGGTGTGGAGGAAGTCCGCCATCACATTCTCGCGCGTCATGTTGGGCGCGAACTCGGCAAAGAGCCGAAGAAATCGATCGTTGTAGGTCTCGCGAACTTCCTCCCATTGCGCTTCGGTGAGGTCGCTCGCCCGAGGGAAGAAGTACCACCCGGTGAGGCTGTGTCTCCCCTCGGGGGCTTGGGTCCGGTCCCAAAGGGAGTTTACCCACACACCGGCGGCCGGCAGGTCGGGAATCCTGCCCACGTGGCCGGCGCGGCAGTAGTTAAGGACTTCCTTTGCCGAGTCGTAGCCGACAATCTGATACCAGGCGCGGTCCATGCCCGGGTCATGGCGGGCGGACTTGTACCGCGGGGGCTCATGGAGAGCCATCGCCAGGGAGCCGAGCACCTGATCGGGGCCGTCCTTGAAGTTCTTCACCCGGCGACGGTAGTAGGGCGACAAGTGATCCTCGCCGACGAGATCCAAGAACGTGTCCTTGAGACCAATCGCGCTGACCACGGCCTTTCGCGCGAGGAGCTTGGTGCCGTCTTGGAGGATGACGCCAGACGCCCGCCCTCCGTCGATGAGGATGCGCTGCACCCTACTCGACTCGCGCATGGTCACGCCCTCCTTCAGGCAGGCGGTCACCATGGCGCCGCTCAAGCGGTGCGTGCCCCCCACGATCATCCGCCAGCACCCGGGCATGAGGATGCATCCGAAAAGGAAGAAGTACGCGCTCCCGGGCCACTCGAGCGCCGGCCCAGCAAACTCAATGCCGACGCGGTAAAGGAGCGCCCGTATCTCGTCGGCCTCGAACAGCTCGTCGACGCAGTCCTTGATGGACTTGTAGCCCAGCTCCTCGTCGAGGCCGAACATGGAGAAAGACGAGCAAAACGCAGGGAAGGGGTTGGGGGGAGGTTCTCCCGGCTTGAGCTTGGGGGGAGGCGTGTAGAGCCCAGCCGCCATGAGCAGCTCGAGCTGGTTCGCCTTTGTCTTGAGGTCACGCCACGTGCTCGCGTCGTTCTTCGAGTAACGGGCAAAGCTCTGCGCCGTGCCTTCAATCATGTCGTTTCGGTACATGAGGACCGGCGGCCGGCCGTCCTTGAACGCGATCCCTGCCTGTACCTCGGGGTAGATCGTCCGCGCTCCCAGGCTCGGAAGATCGAAGTCCGAGAAGAAGGGCATGACGTGCAGGAACTCCATGAAGTTGGCGTGGATGTTGTGGCAGAAACCGGGCGCGGTGACCTCGCCCGTGTAGAGCGCGCCGCCCCACTCGTTACGCCCCTCGAGGATGCAGGCGTCCACCTTGGCGCGGGCCAGGTAGGCCGCCAACGTGAGGCCGTGGTGCCCACCGCCGATGATGATGACGTCGAACTCGCGTCGGCTCACGTTATCCCTCCGAAAGGGTCATGGCTCATCGCTCTCGCGCCGGTGGGGGCCCAAAAAGGGCCCGGATGTAGACTTCTAGGAGGAAATCAGCGTCGAGCGAGAGGGGCGCTGGCTGGCCCTTGAGAAGCCAGATCATCACGCGGCCTGCGATCAGGTACATGAGGACGTCGGCGAGCTCCCCAGGGCTCCGCGTGGCGCAAAGCGGGGAGCTCTCGAGGTACAGGGCGCTGGCGAGAGGCTTCGCGGACTCGTAGCGCTCGAAATAGCGCTTCACCACCTCATCGTGGAGCTCCCGCGCTTCGAGGAAGAGGATTCGCGCGAGCGCACGATGCTGGTCAAAAAAGGACAACGCGGATCGGATGGCGCGTCCGAAGACCTCACGGGGCGGCCCCTCGATCGAAACCGCGGCGACCATGCGGTCCCTAAGGTCGTCGATTCCGCTCGTGACCACCGCCAGGAGCAGGGCATCCTTGGAGCCGAATTCGCGGTACAGGGTCGCCCGGCCGACTCGCGCCAAGCGGACCACGTCGTCGAGGTTGGCCTGGTGGTAGCCACTCCTCGAGAAGACGGCCTGCGCGGCGGCGAGGATCCGGTCCCGCTTTCGGTGTGAAAGCGGCCGGGCTGGCGGCGGTGCCGCAGCAGCCTGGGAATTCATGAGTTCTGACTAGCCCACCTGTCCTGGTGGGTTATTGACGGAGGTCAAGAACATGCTCGATAGTTCGCGTGGGCGTGCGAGGTGGCCCTCCGGCAAGAACATTGCGCTTGCCCTAACGCCACGATATCGTTGGCCCATGCTGGAAGGGCGCCGTATAGCCATTACTGGGGGAGCAGGGTTCATCGGCTCCCACCTCATCGAGCGGCTGATCCAGGGAAATCGCGTGGTCGTGTTTGACAATTTCCACCGGGACGCGCTTTCCTCGTCGGGACTCTACGATCATCCCTCCGTCCAGGTCGTGAAGGGCGATGTCCTTGACACGGACGCACTCCGCAAGGCCATGGAGGGGTGCGACGCGGTGGTGCACCTGGCTTCGATTGCCGGCGTGGACACCGTGCTCAAGAACCCGGTGCTCACCATGAGGGTGAGCCTCCTCGGCACGCTCAACGCCCTCGAGGCGGCGCGCACCGTCGGCGGCGTCCGGCGGTTCATCGATTTCTCCACGAGCGAGGTGTTTGGTCGCTACGCGTATCAGGTCACCGAATTCGACGCCACGACCCTCGGCGCCGTCGGAGAAGCCCGATGGACCTATGCCGTGGCCAAGCTCGCCACCGAGCACTTGGCCATGAACTACCACAAGCAGTTTGGCCTGCCTGCTTGCTCCATCCGACCGTTCAACATCTATGGTCCGCGGCAGGTGGGGGAGGGGGCGGTGCACCATTTCATCGTGCGGGCGCTGCGCGGGGAGCCCCTCGTCGTTCACAACGACGGCTCGCAGATTCGCGCCTGGTGTTACGTGGACGACATCGTCGACGGAATCATCGCCTGCCTCACTCGCGACGAAGCCGTGGGACACGCGTTCAACATCGGCAACCCTCGCTCGACGGTGACGATCTACAACCTGGCGAGGGAAATCGTGCGCCTCTCCTCGTCCGGGTCCCCCATCGTTTTCGAGAAGTGGCCGCATCCCGACGTGGAAATCCGTGTTCCCTCGATCGAAAAGGCGCGCGACATCCTTGGGTATCAGGCCAAGGTTGACCTCGAAGAGGGGCTCTTGCGCACGATCCACTGGTATCGTCGCCATAGGACATGATCGTCATCCCCCTGGCACGTCCCTCGATCGGTCCGGCCGAGCTCGAAGCGCAGGCAAGGGCACTCGCCTCGGGAAGGCTCGTGCTCGGCCCCGAGAACGCCGCGTTCGAACAAGACGTGGCGCGCGTCGCGGGCGTGAGCCATGCCGTAGCCGTAGCCAATGGGACTGGTGCTCTGCACCTCGTTCTTTGGGCCCTCGGACTTCCGCAGGGTGGCGAGGTGCTGGTTCCGGCGTTCACCTTTCCGGCGCCGGCGCACGCGGCTTGCGTCCTAGGGCTAAAGGTTGTGCCCGTCGACGTGGACCCCGACTCGTGGAACATGTCCCCCGCCGCTGCGGCACGGGCGATCTCCCCGCGGACATGCGCCATGATCGCGGTGGACCAGTTTGGACTGCCCGCGGACATGGCGGCCCTAGGTGACCTGGCGGAACAAGCAGGGATCCCACTGCTCGAGGACTCGGCGTGCGCCATTGGCGCCATCGGGGCGCATGGAAAACCCGCGGGCTCCTTTGGCGTGGCCGGCTGCTTTAGCTTCCATCCGCGGAAGATCGTCACCACGGGCGAAGGAGGAGCGGTTGTGACTGCCCAGGCATCCATTGCCGAGCGAGTGCGGGCGCTCCGAAACCATGGCCAGGTCGAAGCCGGCTCCTTCGTGGAACCAGGCTTGAATTACCGCCTTCCCGAGACCTCTGCCGCGGTCGGGCGCGTTCAACTCGGCAGGCTTCAGGCTCTGCTCGATGAGCGCGCGGAGCTGGCGCTGCTCTACCGCAAGCGCCTGGATGCAGGGCGCCGAAAAACCGCCGAGCTTCGCACCCAGGCCATTCCGACAGGGTTCCGCCACGCCTTCCAGGTCCTCGCAGTGATGCTCCCGGGAGGCGTGGACAGAGCGCGCGTCGTAAGGTCGCTCAGGGAGCGCGGCATCGAGGCGGGCGTCGCGACATTCGCCCTCCACCGCATCGCCTCCCTCTCCGGCCTCCCCGGCTTATCCCGAGAAGCGCTCCCTGTTGCCGAAAGGCTGCATGACCAGGCGATGGCACTTCCGTTTTGGAACGGGATGAGCGAAATGGATGTGGATCGCGTGGTGGGTGCTCTCGAGGAAATCCTATGAGCGGGCCGGTCATCACCGTCGAGAAGCTCTGCAAGGAGTACCGAAGCGGCGTACGGCTCAAGAAGATTCGGGCCGTGGTGAACGCGACATTTTCCGTGGGAGGGGGTGAGATCTTTGGATTTGTCGGGCCCAACGGTGCAGGAAAGACCACAACGATTCGGGCCCTGCTCGGCCTGATACGGCCCACTTCGGGCACGATTACCGTCCTCGGCGATCCCGTCCCGAGCCAAGCCGCGCGCATGCGGCTCGGTTTCTTGCCCGAGTCCCCGTATTTCTATGACTACCTTTCCGCCCGCGAGCTCCTCGACCTTGTCGGAAGCCTCTTCGGGCTCGGCCGCGCCGAAAGACGAAAGCGAGCCGGGGAACTCCTCGAGAAGGTGGGCCTGGGGCAGTCCGCAGACCGGCCGATGCGGAAGTACTCGAAAGGGATGTTGCAGCGAGCGGGTCTCGCCCAGGCGCTCATGAACGACCCAGAGCTCGTCATCCTCGACGAGCCCATGAGCGGCCTCGACCCGGTCGGACGCAAGGAGGTGCGTGACCTGATGGTCGCCCTGCGCGACGCGGGCAAGACGGTCTTCTTCTCCACGCACATTTTGCCCGACGTGGAAGCCATTTGCGATCGCATCGCCATCATCTCGCACGGGACGGTGCACGACGTGGGGCCCGTAAGCCAGATCCTTCAGGCGACCCTTCTCGGGACGGATGTAGTTTTGTGGGTTCCCGAAGGAAGGTCTCTCGATGGCCTCGTGCCCAAGGCCGCCAGGGTTCGGCAGGCTGACAAGGAGATCTGTGTCTCGCTCCCTAGAGATGCGGACGTGGAAGCATTCCTCAAGGCTGCGTGCGACCTGGCCAAGGTCGTGTCGGTGACGCCCAGGCGAGAGTCTCTGGAGGACGTGTTTGTAAAGATGGCCGCCGTCCCGCACGTTCGGTCGCAACCACATCCAATGGGCAAGATTCCGGGCGAAGAAAGGCGAAAAACCGGATGATCGGAAGAATCACGGCCATCGCGCTCAACACGTTCCGCGAGGCCATCCGCAACAAGGTCCTGTACGGAATCCTCGCGGTGGTGATCGGCGCGAACATGTTCGCATTGGTCCTCGGCGAGATGTCGCTCCACGAAGAAACGCGCGTGGCGCTCGACGTGGGTCTCGCCGGAGTCTCTTGGTTCGGCGTGTTTACCGCCATCGTGCTCGGGGTTTCCCTGCTCTATGGTGAGGTGCAAAAGAAGACGGTCCACAACATCTTATCGAAACCGATCCTTCGTCACGAGTTCGTCGTCGGGAAGTACTTCGGGATGGCGGTCACCCTCACGTTTCTTTGCGCCTGCTTTGCCATCGCCCTCGCGGGCCTCATCGCCATCTCGCAGCACATGAATCCCTACAAGGAGATAAGCTTCAACGCCACGGTGACCAAGGCCCTTTTCCTCGCGTATCTCCAGGTGCTCGTGGTCGCAGCGATCGCCATTTTCTTCTCGTCCTTCTCCGCCTCTCCGTTCCTTTCCGGCGTGTTTACGTTCGCGCTCTACTTCGTGGGCACCATTTCGACGGAGGTGCGCGTAGCCGTGCAAAACGCCAAGGATGCCTGGATCAGGCGCATGGGCGCGGCGCTCAAGCTCGTCCCCGACCTACAGGTGTTCACGATCTCGGGCGGCGAGGTGAATGGAACGCACGTCAGCGTGCATGGCCATTTCGTGAGCTGGGAATATGTGGGGACGGCCGGAGCATACGCCCTGGCCTGGATCGCGGTCTTGTTGCTCCTCGCGGCCCTCATTTTTCGTCGCAGGGACTTCGTATGAGGAGGTGGCTCTTTGGCCTGCTCGCGGTCGTCTTTTGCCTGGGCGTTATCCTCACTCGTGTCTTCTGGGACGGGCGGAAGGCGCTTGCGGCAGGGGAAGCGGCGCTCGCCCGTGATGACACCCACGAGGCCATCGCCTCGTTCCGGCGCGCGGCCAGGTGGTACGCGCCCCTCGCACCCCACGTGACGCGCGCCTACGAGAGGCTCGAGAGCGTCGCCCGGAATGCAGAGAAAACCGGGGACAGCCGGTTGGCCCTTGAGGCATGGCAGGCCATCCGCTCGTCGGTTATGGCCACTCGATCGACCTACGTGCCATTTCCAGACAAGCTCACGGCGGCCAATGAGCGCATCGCCGCGCTCATGGCGAGGCTCGAGGGGGAAAACGCCGATCCCGGAAAGTCAGAGGCGGAGCGGAAGGCGTGGCACCTCGATCTCTTGTCGAGGGACGAGGCCCCCAAGGTAGGTTGGTCTCTCGTGGCGATCTTGGGCCTTTGCGCCTGGGTTGGAGGCGGGTTCTTCTTTGCCTGGCGTGGCATCTCCGACCAAGACAGGCTCGTCCCTCGTGCCGCGTCTCACGCCGGAATCGTCATCGTCCTGGGGCTCATTGCGTGGGTGTTGGGCCTGTACAAGGCTTAGGCCCCGCGCAGCCGGCGACCTAAAACGTCGCCGCCTGTCGCCGATCCCTGTGTTCGCTTGGATGAGGGGCAATACGGCAAGGAGGTCACCGAAATCGACTTCCAAAGCGTGACGAGCCCTGGGGTGCGAGGGCTGAACGACAACTGCCAGGTGGCTTTTGTCGCGCACCATCCGGATGGCACATCGTCTCTATGGATGTTCGTCCCTTTCGTCCTTCTTTCGTGCCTTGTGATGAGGAAATTGGGGGGTAGGTCCTAGCGTTGGGCTTCCGCCGATAATCATCGGCGGGCAGCAGAAGCTCGGAAAGCTCCCCTTGCCCTAATACTTGTTCTCCCCCAAAAGAGCCTGTACGCTTTCGGCGGGCGCTCATGTCATGCGCGAAATGTCATCTTGGGGTTGATCCCAGGCCCCCGGGCAGTGCAACGCGGCAGAGATCTTCAAGATGCTCGAGACAAGCCTACCAATTGCGACCCGCAGTGAGTGGTATAGGGAGAAATGGATGCTGACGGCCGCAGAGACAGAGTTCCTCCAGAGAGTCGGCATCTTCGCCGCCATCCCCCCGGCGGGCATGGCACGCTTGGGCGCGCTCGCACGGCGGGTCGATATCGCGGGGCCGTCACTCGTTTTTGCAGAGGGTGAGCCCGCCCAGGAGATGGTCGTCGTCTTGAAAGGGATGCTGGAAGTACGCAAGCGAGGCCGGTCGGGCTCTGAAACGAGGATTGCGGTGCTCCGGCCGGGCGACATCGCAGGTGAGATGTCGCTGATTGACATCCAGCCGAGATCCGCGGCCGTGAGATCCCTTGGTACTGCCTCGCTCGTGGTGCTGACCCATGCGGACCTGGCCCAGTTCTATCGCGAAGACCCAAGTTCCTACGCCATGCTCGTTCTAAACATCGCGCGTGAAATTAGCCGTAGGCTGCGCCGGGTCGATGCCCTCCTGGCAGACATCCTCGTGGGCGTGCAGGATCTTTGGGCTGGCGCCATGGCCGAGGCTGCCGGTACCGGTACTGGAAGAACGGGAGGCGGGTCGTCGGGCCCCGCGTCATCAGGGGGAGGCAGCGTGCCGTGAATGTTCGTGCCGTTCGCAAGGCGGATCTCGAGCGAGCGGGCGAAGTCCTGTTCGAGGCGATGGGCCGCGATGCACGGGTAGGGCTCGTGACTTGTCCATGGTCTTCGCCACGGGAGGCCCAGGACCTCGTCGCGCACTATCTTGCCGAGGAACCGGATGGCGCGGCGTGCCTGGAGCAGAACGGCCGCCTGATGGGCGTTGGCTTTGCACGCAGAAGAGGGGAGATCGTGGTGCTCGGTCCGATTGCAGCGGCCGAGCCCGGAAAGGGGATCGGCAGCGCCATATTGTCCGAGCTCATCTCGACCGCTGACGGGTGGGGCAGTGCGTCCATTCGTCTCCACCTGGACGCGCGCAACCCGAGCGTCCTGGCGCTCTTTGCGGGCAAGGGGTTCTCCGTCGTGGACAGCGCGGCGCGCGTGGAGCGCCCGATCGCGGCACCGCCGCGCCTTGATGCCGCACGCGGGCTTGAAATAACGCCGTTCCGTCCGCAGGACATTGGGGAGCTCATGGTGCTAGACGCACGGCTGACAGGGCTCGAACGGCCTGGCGACATCAGCCAGGTCGTCCGGCTCGTGGCGAGACGTCGGGGAAGCATTGCCGGATACCTGGGCGCGGCGGGTGGTCTCTTGGGCCCAGCGCTGGCACTGGACGTTGCGGACCTGGGCGCCCTCGTGGCACGAGCACTCGTTGACTGCAAAGAAACGGCCGTCGCTCGCATGTCGATGGCCGCACCCACCCTTCCACTGGCGCTGCTCGCCCTGGGCTTTCGCATGGTGGGGCTGGGCTTGGTCATGTCGCGCGGGGTCATGCCCCCGGCTCGCCCGCCACAGCTTTACTGCATGTTTCCTGAGGTGCTATAGGGGAGATAGGCCAGACCGCCTGCTTGCGAATGGAAGTCCGCTGCGAAAAATGCCAAGCCGAGCATGAGCTTGACGACGCGAAGGTGACCGAGGCGGGCGTCACGGTCAAGTGCGCGGCGTGTGGCCACTTGTTCAAGGTGCGTCGTGCCGGGTCGCGGGTAGGACCCATGCCGACCGCTCCAGGGCTGGGAAAGACCATGCTCGGCACCGCGGTTTCTCCCGTGACGAGCAAGGGCAGCACGGCGCACGCTGTTCTGCCGCTAGACGGAGCGAACGAGCGCCAGTGGATGATTCGCACGCCAACCGGCGAGATTCGGCACTTCCGCGAGCTCACGACCCTGCAGCAGTGGATCGTCGAGCGAAAAATCAATCGGAATTGTGAGATCTCCCGTACCGGGGAGACGTGGAAGCGCTTGGGGGAGGTGGCGGAGCTGGCGTCGTTTTTCCTCGTGGTGGACCAAGCCGAGGCCGCGGTGCGTGCGGCGGTAGCCGCGTCCGACTCGGGACGAATCCCTGCGCCCATGCCTTTTCCTCCGTCTAGGTCGGCCCCGATCTCGAGCACGCTCGGAGCGGTGGGCATGCGACAGCCGCCGCCTCGAGCTCCGGACCTTCCGGCGATAGCGGCCCATGTTCCGACCGGAGTACCCCAGCCAATAGCGGCTGAGCCCTCGGGGCCCAAGGGCAGTCTCTTGGGAGGTTCGGTGACGGAAGCCGCATGGGCCGCGGGGGGAGATGCGGTCCGTCGCACTCGGGCACACATGGAGTCGCAAGAGATCGGGAATGCCGCCGCCGACGTCGCCAACTTGATGCCCAAGCATTCCGGGGACGACGTTTCGGTCCTCGACGAGTCGGATCTGCTCGAGGAGGAGCCCAAGCGCAGGCCGAAGGGGTTGCTCTACGCGGCTTGGGCGCTCCTGCTCCTCGGCGGCGGCGGAGCCGGTGCGTTTTTCGCGCTCTCTGGGGGCCCCAAGGCAACGAATGGCGGCGACCGTCCGTCGCAACAGGTGAACAACCCTGACCAGGCGACGGCCCTCGCGGCGACCCAGGTGGTCCCCTCCACAAAGGCGCAGGCCCCGGCACCGGAATCGCTGAAAAGCCCAGCTCCTGCCAATACCGCGGTCGTCTCCACCTACGACGAGGGACTCGCGAAGTTCTACGAGGACACTGACCAAGGCTATGCCCAAGCCGAGCAGGCGTTGGAAAAAGCCCGCGTTGCGGACCCCGAGCAGGACGCCCGGGTGCTTGCGGCCATGGCGCTCGTGAACTCCTCATGGGCACAGTACCTCGTAGACGATGCGAAGGAGGCCGAGAAGCAAGACAAGCGGCTTGCCGAGCAGCTCGCCAAGGAAGCCGCACGCAAGCTCCAGCGGGCCGAGAAGTTCGCACAAGACGCCATCGCCCGGGGGCCGAAGAATCTCGACGCGTTGGTGGCCATGGCCGATGTGCGGCGCCAGAAGAAGGGTGGAAAGGCCGAGATCGAGAAGCTTCTCACGGGCGCTGCGGAGCACCCCGAAACTCCCTACGTGCGGGGGATGTTTCTCCTTCGCGAAGGCAAGAAGGCAGACGCGATCACCATGTTGAGCAGTGCCGCCGCCACGTTCAAGGCACGGACGGGAAAGGAACACCTGCGGGCACGGGTTCGCCTCGCACACCTCGACTTGGAGGAAAAACGCTTCGAAGAGGCGCGCCGGAGCGTGGAGCTCGTTCTCGTAGTGCAAAAAGACCACGGGCGGGCCAGAGCCCTTGCGCGGGCCATGACCAGGCTCACCGGTCAGAATGTCGCCGGCGAGGTTCCGGACACCGCGGATGATTCGCTCGCCGGTGACTACGACTCACTCGTGAAGAAGGGGAACCGGCTCGCGGAAAATGGCCGTTGCCGCGATGCGGTCAAGGTCTACGAAAAAGCCCTCGAGGACCGCCCCGGGGGCGTGGATGGACTTACTGGCCTGGGCTATTGCCACCTGGACGCCGGGGAGCATTCTGCCGCTCAGGCCAAGTTCCGTGCCGCCATCGGCATCTCGCCTCGTTTCGGAGATGCTCTCATTGGAATGGCGGAGACCTATCGATTCCAAGGACAAAAAGAGCAGGCCTTGGACTACTACCGAAAATACTTGGATACAAATCCCGCGGGGCCCAAGGCAGGCCTGGCGCGAAGATACGTGCAGGAGCTGTCTCCCGAGGACTCGGAGCAGGCAGCTCCGTCACCGCCAGGTGGATCTCCGTCCACGCCACCGCCAGGTACTGGAAATCCCCAGGACCCGCCCCGCGAAACGCCCAGCGAGCCCGCGCCTCCACCCTCCTCGCCAGAGGAGAAGCCCACGCAGGCTCCTAGTGAGTCCCAGGAGGGAGTTGCCACCCCATGAGCCTCAAGAAGCCCAGTGAGACCGAAGAAGAGTACTTCGCCCGCATCAATGCCGAGAAACAGCGCAAGCTTGCCCACGACAAGGGAAAAAGCATGGTCACCGAGGAGCGTGAGCAGCTCAAGCGCCTGCACTTCATGCATTGCCCAAAGTGCGGCATGGAGCTCCAGGCCGTGTCGTTTCGCGGCATCCAAATTGACAAGTGCTATTACTGCAACGGCACGTGGCTTGACGAAGGAGAGCTCGAGCACCTGGCCGGAAAGGAACCGGGGTTCCTGCAGTCCATTATCGGGGTCTTCAAGGGGGACTGATCTTCGCCAGCCACCCCGGGAACTCCTCGAGCGTCTCCATCACCACATCTGCGCCGCAAGTCCGCAAGGTAGATAGCGAGTGTGAGCCCGTGGCCACGGCGATGGCGGTTGCGCCGCAGCCGTGGGCTGCATCGACGTCGCGGGGCGTGTCGCCGACGACGAACACGTCCCGCGGTGAAACCCGTCGCCCTGCGTACGCCTCTCCGCGCGCGATGGCACGCGCCACGAGCTCACGACGGTCCGTGGAGTCGGACGCGAAGCCCCCGAACGGGAACCTATGCCAAAGGCCACCGCGTTCAAGCTTGATCCGCGCGCCCTGTTCGAGATTTCCGGTCGCCAACCCCACGGGGAGGTTCTGGCCCTCCAGGAGATTGAGCGCCGTTAAGGCACCCGGCATGATTCGATAGCGGTCGGCGCGGAGAACCTCCGTCTCGAGGTGCCGGAGATAGGCGCCGAGCACCCGGTCGGACTCCTCGCTCGAAGGCGCACGTCCGAGCCGCGCCGCAAAGACCTCCAGCACGATGAGCGGGTCAGTCTTGCCGTCGGGCGCAATGCCATCCATCGCCCTCTCGATTCCCAGGAGCTCGTGGAATGCACGGTCTAGGGCCCGGGCTCCCGCACCTCCGGTCAGGACCAGGGTCCCGTCAATGTCAAACAGGAACATCATCGGGTGAAGTGGGCGAGGGCTTTCGTGCTACGTCTCCTCGCTCGGCTATCTCGCACAGGAGGCCCAGCACGCTCACGAGCTTGTCCGTCATGCTCGGGTCAACTTCGTGGTGAAACGCCAGCTCGGTAAGCGGGATGGGGTGATCGAGCGGAGCGCCGCGGCCGGGAAAAACCGAATACCGAAGACATTTCTCTGGCCAAAGCGCGAGCCATCCGTCCAATACAGCAGTCGCCCGCGCCCGCTGCCCTTCGTCCAGGATTCGCTGCGTGTGGCCACCAGCGTCCTTTATTCGAAACCTCCTGTCGAACGCGACGTCACCGGTGTGCACGACCGGGGCATGGATCTCCGGGGGAGGGGGGTGACTACCTATGGCCAAGATGCCGTCTGGACGAGCCGAAAGCACCCACGCCGGTTCGGCGCTTCCCAATGCCGATTCTCCCACCGTGACTTCGATCGACCGCACGGACTGCGCGTGCCTCTTGATGCGGACCAGGTACGGAACGAGATTCCAGTCTCCCCGCAGAAGCGACTCCTCCTCGACCTTTTCTTGTTGTGCGTGCAGCGCGCTTGCCAGCGTGCTCAGGTATTGCTCCCACGCCTGCTCGGGGATCGGGGGGAGATGAAAGGCCGATCCCGCGGTCCCCTCGCGCTCCTCGTCACCCACCCGGGTGCTCGCGTCGGCGATCGTGAGGACTGCCGTTGCCGCGGCGAGGAGCGAAAGGGGCCAGGCGAACGCATACCCTGCGCCGACGATGAGTGCCAATCCCAATCCAATCTGCCGCCTGGCCACCGAGCGGGACGTGAGGGTGGCGGCAAGGGTCCACGTAATGGCCACGAGGGCGACGATATTGAGGGCAACCGTCGACATCGGCGCCCCTGGCCCAAGGTCAATTCCTAGGCCACGTGAAGCGATCTCCATGCCGACCTCGTAGTGCTTGCGCAGAACCACGGCGCCGATGGTCCCAACAAACGCCGCAATGGCCATGAGCCCCGGCCTAGCGATGGCCGAAATCCACGGCCTGGGTCCGAAGCAAAACGGTGACGCAATGGCGCACGCCGCCAAGGACCAGTTCCCTAGCTCGCGTACGCGATCCGGAATGCTAGCCCAGCGGGCGCCATCGTGCATTGAGTAGCGCATGGCCGCGGTGCCGTAGAAATGAACAAGGAACGGGGCCATGAGAAAAAGCAGCCCTACCTTTGCACGGTAATCAGCCGGGCGGGTGGCCAGCCCCAACGCCACGAGGACAATCAAGGATGCGAGCGCCGACTCGAGTTGCACCGTGAGCCGTGCGGTCGCGTGGTGAACGACGCCGGTGGTCGCGAGGGCGAGGAGCGCAGCGCTCACTCCCAGCGCGACCACGCGGGTGAGCCCCCTGAGAAGCGGCCTGGAAACGAGCACCTCCCACGTCTTCCATGCCATGGTCCCCACCGCGAGGACGGACGCCAGGTAGAAGACAAACAGGCCGAATCGGTCGAGGCTTTGGTGCCAGCCTGGGGGAAGCTGGTTCCCAGGGGGACGCAGCACGGGGACGGCAAGCCGATTGAGCACCAACTCGACCAAGACCACCGCCAGAAGGGTCGCCACAAGGTCGAGCTGGGCGAGACGCCGGCGAAAATCCATCTTCCAGCGGTTTTAGCGCGTCGGGGATGGGAGGTCAATTCCGTGGCATGCTGAAGGAGTGAGACTTGGACGTGACCTTGTGCGAAAGACCATCGGCATGGCGGTCCTCCTGCTCCTCGTGCCTGCTCGAGGAGCAGGGCAGGCCGTGCGTGGCGAGTCGAGTTTCGTCGTGGTGCTCGACCCGGGCCACGGGGGTACCAACACCGGGGCCGCTGGAGTTGTCGAGGGGCTCTATGAGAAGCGGTTCACGCTGGCGCTGTCGAGGGCCGTGGCGGAGCGCCTGCGTAGGGAACCCGACGTTCGCGTTGTCCTCACGCGCGAGGACGATCGCTACGTTACCCTCCGAGAACGGGTGCGCCGGGCCAACCAGATCAAGGCCGACGTGTTGGTGAGCATCCACGCCAACGCATCCCCCTCGCGCAGCCAGCGCGGGTTTGAGACCTATGTCCTTTCCCCCGAGGCGCTGGAGGTGGATGCGCGTGCCCTTCGTTCCGAGGACGGTCCACCGAGGCCCGAGGTCCCGCCGAGAGTGGCCTCGATCCTCGACGACATCGAGCGAGGAACAGCACAAGGGCTATCCGTTCGCTTGGCCGAGCGTATTCAGGCACGCCTCGCGCGGGTGAGGGGAGACGCAGGAAATCGGGGAGTTAAGCAGGGGAGCATGGACGTGCTCATGGGGCCCACCATGCCGGCGGTCCTCGTGGAGGTGGGATTCATCGACCATCCCCTCGAGGGCGCGGAGCTCCTCAAGCGGGAGACGAGGACCGCCATCGCCGATGCCCTTGCAGCGGCGGTCCTCGATTTTCGTGAAGTCTTGCGGGAAACCGAAGACAACTGAACTACTCTGACTTAGGAGATTGCATGCCCAACCCACTTCGCCCTGACGGTCGTCGGCCCGACGAGCTGCGTCCTGCGGAGATCATCACGGGTTTTCAGAAACACGCCGAGGGAAGCGCGCTCATCAAGTGTGGCGACACCTGGGTCTTGTGCGCTGCCTCCGTCGAGGAGCGGGTACCCCCGTTTCTCGAGGGGCGCGGCAAGGGCTGGGTGACGGCAGAGTATGGGATGCTCCCTCGGGCGACGCACACGCGCTCGCCCCGGCAAGGGGGAGGGCGCTCGCAGGAAATCCAGAGACTCATCGGGCGGGCACTGCGTGGGGCGGTGAACACCACTGCCCTGGGTCCGCGAACCATTGCCATCGACTGCGATGTGTTGCAGGCCGATGGCGGAACCCGAACAGCCTCTATCACTGGCGCGTGGGTGGCGCTCGCCCTGGCCATTGCCGGCCTGAAGAAGCGCGGCCTTGTCGCGCCGACCGCGCGGGTCCTTGGCGAACCCCTGGCCGCAGTATCGGTGGGCATCGTGGATGGTGATCCACGACTCGACTTGCCGTATGCCGAGGATTCTCAAGCCGAGGTTGACATGAACGTGGTCATGGCCGAGGCGGGAAAGATCATCGAAATCCAGGGCACTGCAGAAGGGGCTCCGTTTTCGCGCAAGGATCTCGACCTGCTGCTCGACCTGGCAACGCGTGGAATCCAGAAGCTGTGCCACCTGCAACGGCAGGCCCTCGAAAAGGCTGGAGCTGCCCTTCCCCTGGAGTGCGGCTCATGAGCGGGCGGCCGAGGCTCGTCTTCGCCACGCGAAACCGTGGGAAGCTGGTGGAGATGAAGGAGCTGCTCGGAGAAATCGCCGAGGTGATCGGCGTGCCCGAGCTCTCTGGGCAGATCCCGGAGGTAGCCGAAGACGGCGTGACCTTTGCCGAAAATGCGGTCAAGAAGGCACGCGAGGTCGCCCGGCATTCCGGACTGCCGACCCTGGCCGACGACAGCGGATTGGAAGTCGATGCCCTTGGGGGGGAGCCGGGAGTTCGCTCGGCCCGCTATGCCGGGGAAACTGCCAACGACGAGGCGAACAACCTGAAGCTACTCCAGAAAATGCTGGGAATTCCTAGAGAAAGGCGGACCGCTCGCTTTCGCTGCGTGCTTGCGTTCGCGGACCCCTTGGGCGCTCTTGGCGAGCGGGTCCTGACCTCGGACGGAACAGTCGAAGGGCTTGTTCTCGAAGAGCCGCGGGGAAACAGGGGGTTTGGCTATGACCCACTTTTCTATTCTCCAGAGCTAGGGCTCACCTTCGGCGAAGCTGGCACGGGACCAAAGAGCGGGGTTTCGCACCGGGCCCGGGCAGTCCACAAGATGAAAGACGAGCTCGCCCGCTACTTCCGTCTTGCAAACGAAAAACAATCCGGGTAGATACTTTTTGCCCGTGCGGGCGGGCATCGGGGCGTAGCGCAGTCTGGTAGCGCACCTGCTTTGGGAGCAGGGTGTCGGAGGTTCAAATCCTCTCGCCCCGACTGAA
>JACQUZ010000166.1 GCA_016210055.1 Deltaproteobacteria bacterium
GAGCGGGCGGGCTCTCTGGCGGAGCGGGCGGGCTCTCTGGCGGAGCGGGCGGGCTCTCTGGCGGAGCGGGCGGGCTCTCTGGCGGAGCGGGCGGGCTCTGGGACGCGGGCTCGGGCACAGCGGAGGATCCAGGTGTCGGCCTGAAGTCGCCGCTCGCTGGCCCGGATGCTCGTCCAGGCGCCGGTGGGGGCGGCGGCCTAGGCGGTGGCGCATGAGCGGCCGGTGGAGGAGCCGGCGCGGCCTGGGCAGCCTGCGGCGCGGGCTCGGCCGGAACTTGCTCGACCTCTGGGCTCGCACCCGCCTTGCGCAGGCAATCCTCGATGCGCGCCCTCGCTTCTGCGTCGAGATCCACAAACCTCAAGCCCATCCCCGCTGCGTCGCCCTTCGCGCTTCGTTCGGGCGCAACGACCCTCGCCACCTCCGCTTCCAGCTCGAGAGAATGGTTGTCGGGAAGGGCGATGCGGAGCTTCACCGCTGTCCCTACTGCCAGAGGCGTGGCCGCGCGCACGAAAAGACCCCCGCGGCTTATGTTACGGGCGTGGAGCGTCACGAACTGATCCCACGTCCCGCACTTGATCTTGATGGGCTGAAGGAAGCGCTGGCGTGGCTCGGCCCTGGCGAAGATCGGTGCCCCGGTGGGCTGGGCATCGGGTGCCACTTCGGCAGCACTTCGGGGTGAAGCTGGGTCAAAAGCGATAGGCGCCGGTGGTGCCGAGACCGCGGCCACTGGCGTCGCCGAGATTGCCGCCGCGGGGGCCGCCGCGGGGGCCGCCGCGGGCGTCGCCGGGCTCTTGGCTGGCGACAAGCGCGCGAGCGCATCCCGGATGGCCTCCGAGTCCTGCTCCAGCTGCAGCGCCAGCTGGAATTGCATCCGGGCCCCCTTTTCGTCACCCGCACGGAGCCGCTCGTTTCCGAGCTGAAAGAATCGCCGCGCCTTCTCGTTTTTTGGCTCCGAAGGGCGCGACTGCGCCTGCTCGGCCCGGGCGATCTCTTCTTCGGTCACCCGGAAGCGGCCCCCCGTAAGGACCCGATCGTAGATCTGTCGCCGCACCGGATCGGACAGCATCCGGTACGCCTCGCTAATGCGAGAATAGAGCAGCGATAGAGCACGACGTCTCTCGAGGTTCTTTTCCCGCGCATGGCGGTCGGGATGCACCGTCCCGACCCGCTTGTAATACGCCGCCTTGATGGCTTCGGGATCTGCCGTGGGGCTGACCTTCAGCACGTCGTAGTACGAGCGCTCGTCCAGCCGATCGACCATGGCCAGGGTTTCTGCCCAGAAATCGCTCTGTGGCACCGGTGGCGGTCCTCCTTGGCTCATGCCCTCACGAAGCCTTGCTCACCTGTTGGGTACCGATGCCCAAGACCGAGAGAGTGGCCCGTTCCTCGCGGTTCGTGTCCAGGTCGCGGGCCGAAACCTGAAGCGTGCCGTCGGCGTCGAGCACGAAGGACACCTCTACCCGTACCTGCCCGCGCGCCGCCGGCCGGAGCCCGTCGAGGCGCAACGTGCCGAGGAGCTTGTTCGAATCGAACCGCTTCTCCTCCCCCTCACAGATCTTGAGGAGAACGCTCGTCTGCCCATCCGTCGCCGTCGTGAACACGCGGGTCTTCTCGACCGGGATGGGCGTGTTTTTTTCGACGAGGAGGTCCGCGTATCCACCCGCCGTGGCCACCCCGAGCCCATGGGACGTGACATCCATGAGCAGGAAGCCGTTGGTCTCGGCTTCGACAGGCGGCGCGAGGAGGAAGTTCGCCTGGAGCGCTGCGCCGGCAGCCACCACCTCCATGGGGTTGATGTCCGTTCGAGGTGCCCTGCCGAAGTGCTCCGCGACCCGCTGGCGGATCGCGGGGATCTTGGTCGCACCGCCCACCAAGATCACGTCGTCTACCAGGCGAGCAGCCTGGTTGGCCTCGGAGAGGACTTTTTCGACGAGCATCAGCGACCGATCCACCAGGGGGGAAATCAGGTCTTCAAGATCCTCCCGTGGGAGGTTGAACTCAAGTGACAGGGCAGCGCCCCCCAATCCATGGGCCAAGTCATTGATCTTGCCCTGGGCAACTTGCTCTTGGGATAGGCGCTGCTTGATGTTCTCGGAGGCCAAGAGAAGCCGCGCCATCTCGTCGGCGTAAAGGCTGATGTCGTACCGATGCTGCATCAGGAAGTCCTCGGCAAGCTTCTTGGCGAGCGAGCGGTCCATGTCGTCGCCGCCGAGGTAGGGATCGCCGCCGGTGGCGATGACCTCGAACAGGTTCTCCCTCGCCGCCAGAAGGGTCACATCAAAGGTACCGCCTCCCATGTCGTAAATGACGATGCGCTGGTTCAGCCTGCGGCCAAGACCATAGGCGAGCGCCGCCGCGGTGGGCTCGTTGAGCAGGCGCAACACGTTGAGCCCCGCTCTCTCGGCAGCGAGCCGGGTCGCCTCCCGCTGCCCGTCCGAGAAGTGGGCAGGAACCGTGATGACCGCGTTCGACACCCGGCAACCCAGGTGGGCTTCCGCCACCTCCCGCAGGTACGAGAGGACAAAGCTCGACACGTCGATGACCGGGAACCGGCCCGCGCGCGTGACGACGATGGGCTCCTCATTGTCCCCTGCGACGACCCGGTACGGGAGGGTCGAGATGACCTCCTGTACCTTGGGGGCGTTGAATGGCTGGCCGATGATTCGCTTGGCCGAAAAGACGGTGTTCGCCGGGTCAATGATGCGGCGAACACGCGCCGCAGCGCCCACAATCCGCTCGCCGGATGGCTTGAACGCCACCACCGAGGGGTGGAGGCGGTTGCCATCCTTATCGGGAATCACTTCCACTTTCCCCTTGCGGGCACAGGCCACCACTGAGTTCGTGGTGCCAAGGTCAATCCCTATGGTGACCTCTTGCTCGTCCGTGGCTTCCGGGAGGGCTTCCATGGTATGGCGGCTCAGGATAGCGTCCGAGCCCAAGTATATCTCGTCGGCTTCTCGTTAGACAACTAGTGCGACGTGCCCGACTGGGGCACAGGGCGGTTGCGCAGCTCCGGGGGATGGGGATACGATCGAGCGGTGCAGCGTCCGGCCGCCCGGAGGCGTCTTGTCCTGGTCGATCCCGACCCGCGGTTTGGCGCCGCGGTATCCGAGGCGCTCACGGCACAGGGGTACGATGTCTGCGCGTGCACCGATGCGCCAGAAGGCCTGAAGAAGCTCGCCACCCTAGCGCCTGACGTCCTGGTCGTGGAGCTGGAAATCCCTGGCCATGACGGCGCGTGGCTCCTTCGCAAGCTGCGAGACGATTACATGGGGCGACGCCCTCGTGTCGTCGTCCTGGGCAGAGCCGAAGCGATCACCAGTGGCCTGGCCGGGCTCGGGGTGAGCGCCGTCGTGCTCAAGCCAGCCCTTCCGCAGGCGGTGGTGGCGGCATCGACCGACGGCGCTGCACGTGATGGGATCGCAAGGGACGCGGAGTCCGTGCGCGAGCTCGTGGAGCTCTCGATCCTCGACGGTGACCTGGCAGGGGCCCTGTCCACGCTCAGCAAGCGGGTTGCCCTCACGCTGCGTGTCTCGGAGTGCATGGTCATGGGGTCGCTTGGCGAGCGCGAGTTCATGGGCTCGGCAAGCGGACGATCTGCTGACAGCTCAGGCCTCCCGATCCTCGACTTCTGCCGCGTGGCCGTGGATGCCCGCTCCCCGGTTTTCGCCGCCGTGCGTCCCGGGCGCATTGGCTCGTACCTGGCAGCGCCGTTGGAGTCACCCCTCGGGGGAAATCGATTGGGCGTCCTCATGCTCTGCGACGAGAACGCACGGGCTTTTCCCGCGATCATCGTCGACAGCCTGCGCGCGTTGGGGCGGCGGCTCTACGGAGAGCTCGTATGGCGCTCGCTCCACGAGCGGATCGCGGCCGATCGGGACAGGCTGCACGAGATATCGATGATCGATCCAGCTCTAGGCGTGTGGACGCGTGCAGCGCTCGATCAGGCCCTGCCTGGCGAGGTGTCGGCGTGTCGCCGTCGAGGAGAGCCGGTCGGTCTGGCCATCATCGACATGCGGGGCTTGCGTCACCTGAACGAGAAGCATGGGCACGTGCTTGGAGACGCGGCTCTCCGCCACGTGGCGACCACCGCCCGACGGGAGGTGCGGATCCAGGACATCATATCCCGCTACTCTGGGGACACGTTCGCACTGGCGCTGCCTGGCTCCTCGGTGGAAGACGCCGTGAAGATCATCGCGCGAGTCCAACAGGCGCTCTCGGCCTCGCCGTTCCAGCGTGGAGGGGTGACGATCTCCCTAACGATCGCCGCCGGCGTGTCGGCTCTCGCCGAGATCGACACCGCCGAGGCCGCGCTCGCCCGTGCGGCTGCGGCCGTAAAGCTCGCCAAGCAGCGCAGCGAGCCCATCGCCGTTGCGGACGCCAGCATGACTCCCGACGATGGAGAGACCGTTGAGATCGTGGAGGCGCGGCCCCTCGAGCCCGGGGCCACCTTGGGGGGGAACTACCAGATCTTTCACGAGATCAGCCACGGTGCCATGGGGGTGGTGTATCGCGCCGAAGATCTTGGCCTCGGAAGACCCGTGGCGCTCAAGGTGCTCAAGCCAGAGCTAGCGCGCGACAAGTCGGTCGTGGATCGCTTCCGTGCCGAGGCCGGGATCCTGGCGAAGATCCGCCACGAGAACCTGGTCCAGGTGTACTCATTTGGAATCGACGGCGACGACGTCTACTTCGCCATGGAGCTCGTCGAGGGGGAGTCTCTTGAAGCCCAGATTGACCAAGCGCGCGATGAGCGACGGCTCCTCTCCCTAGAAGACGTCGAACGGGTCGTCGCCCACATGTCCGACGCTCTGGATGCCCTCCACAAGGTGGGAGTCCTGCACCGGGACGTGAAGCCAGCCAACGTGCTGATTGATCGCGCCAAGGGTCGTGCCGTGATGGTCGACGTGGGCATCGCCAAGCGCCGTGGCACGGAAAAGGATCCCGCCGGAACACCAGGATTCACGGCTGTCGAGGCCTTCACCGGCGGCATGGAAAGCCCAGCGACCGACGTCTACGGGCTCGCCGCCACGGCGTACATGCTCCTCACCCTCGAGCCTCCTTTCGGGGAGGACTCGGCCCAGGCAATCCTCGTGCGCCAAATGCGGGGCACGCCGACGCCTCCGTCGCACGTGCGGCCAGGAATGCCGCATGCGGTCAATGCGGTGCTCTTGCGGGCACTCGATCGCAACCCTGCCAACCGTCACGCCACCGCCAGCGAGTTCGCGCGCGCCCTGATTCAGGCGCTCTCGGATGCGCCCGAGCCCGTGCGCATCGGCAAGGACACGTTCCGGCTCAAGGAATAACAGTGCCTGTCGCTTGGGGACCGCAGGGCACCTGCTAGATCGACGACAGCTCGGACACCCGCTCTGAAAAACGCCTGACCGAGTCGTCCACGCGAGCAGGGGGGTGGACGAAGTTCTTGATGCTGAGGCGGCTCCGGTCGAGCGGTTCGAACCCAGACCCTGCCCCGGCAAGAGTGGCGAGCTCGTCGGCAGCGGCCACGAGCCTCACGATTTCCGGGGACGTGCTGCTCGCCTCGTGGTGCCCCTTCATGACGGCTTTCATGAGAGCCGGGAGCTGCCAAAGGTCGGCCAAGCGTGCCCCCGCCGCGGTGTGGGTGATCTTGAGAACGCCGTTTATCCCTGCGCCCGAGGCCAAGAGGCCGGCAAACATGGTGACGTTGTCCGACATGAACTTGATGAGAACGGCGGCCCCAATGTCGTGCACCAGCCCAGCGAGTCCAGCGTCATCTGCAGGCGTGCGAGACCCGGAGGCCAGGTAGGTGCAGGCTGCCGATACGGCGAGGCTGTGCTTGCGGAGGCGGTTCATCTCGTCCGCAAACTGATGCGATGTAAAAAGGAGAGGCTCGAGCGACGCGAAGACGAGCACGTCGCGCGCGGTGGCGAGCCCGATGCGAGTGAGCGCTGCTTGAACGGAGAGCGCGGGGAGTCCTCGTCGATACAATCCGGAATTGGCCGTGCGGAGAAAGCGCACCGCGAGGAGCTGATCGCGTTCGATCAGCCTTGCGATGTTCCGGATGTCCGCATTCGGCGTGCTCGCGAGCTGCATCGCCTTGCGAGCGACGTCCGGCAGCATCGGCGGGTGGAAGGAAGGAGACATGATGAAGTGCGAGAGCAATGCGACGGCGCGCGCTTCTTCGTGGTCCTTCGGCAACTGCATTTTTACACTCTATAACAAAAGCGCGTTCTCTATTACAGAAATTTTTACGCTTGTATTTCCCGACCTCCGACTACATTCCACTGGAAGCGCAGTCGTCCGGCAAGAAACCGCAATAATGCCTCGGCTTTGGGCAAGAAGCTGGCGAGCTCCACGTACTCGGTCGTGGTGTGGAAGCCCGCTCCCCGGGGGCCAAGCCCGTCGATCGCGGGCACCCCGATGGCCGCAACGGTGTTCGCATCGCTCCCGCCACCAACGAGCGGCGCCTCACCGTCGCCAAGCGTGGCCGCGCGCTGGCAGGCGGCGTATTCGGAGAAAAGGGCGGCCTGTTCTTTCGTCTTCTCGAGAGGCGGGCGAGTGATGCCGCCCTCCAGGCGAATTCTCGTGCCCGACACCCCCTGCTCAGCACGCTGCGCCGCCAGGTGGATCGCGTCCACGAGCGCCTTCGCGTCGTCGGTCGAGTTGAACCTGAGATCGATTTCGCAGCTCGCGCTCTCCGGCACGGTGTTCTTGCTGGTCCCTCCGCGCACGACTCCTACGTTTACCGTGACCCCCCGTCCATAATCAGTGAGTGGCTGGACGGCGTCGATCAACTTGGCCACGGCCCAAATGGCGTTTCGCCCCTCTTCGTGGGCATTTCCAGCGTGGGCAGCCCTTCCCGTGGCGCACGCCCGGATCAACCCAGTTCCCCGCCGCCGCGTAACAATGAGATCCCCAGCCCGACCCGACTCGAACACCAGCGCGCATTGAGCGCCCTTGGCGACTTCCCGGAGGACAGGGGCAGAATCCGGAGAGCCAATCTCCTCGTCTGCGACAGAGATGACGAGGACTGGAAGGTCGGCGAGGAGATTGGCCTCGTCGAGCACGGAGAGCACGGTGCGCACGATGGCGAGGCCACCCTTCATGTCGAGCGCGCCCGGGCCAAAGGCACGGCCTCCCTCCTCGCACCACCCTTCGAAATGCCCTGGAGGAAAAACGGTGTCGTGGTGTCCGACGAGGACGATGGGGGAAACGCCCTCTTGCCGAGCCGCCTGAGTGCGCCAGACGAGGTGATTGCCCACCCGATCGCTCTTCTTCACCTCGAGCTCGACGGACGGAAACGCGAACGCATCCTTGAGAAGCTCACCCACCCGGTTCACGCCTGCGATGTTCTCCGTGAAGCTGTTTACTTCGACCCATTCCCTGGTGAGGCGCCACATCTCGTGCTCGCGGCGCTGAAGCGACAGCAGAAGTTCTGGAAAGTGGTCCACGGCAGCCATTTTAGTATCCTGTCGCCCCATGACGAAGCGATTCAAGGCAGCCATCATTGGTGGATCGGGATACGGCGGCGCCGAGCTGATCCGCCGGTTGATCATTCACCCCGAGGTTGAGCTCGCGCGCGTGGCCTCGGTCGACTACGTCGGGGAGTCGCTGGGTGCGGCGCATCCGAACCTCGAGGGGATTACCGAGCATCGGTTCCAGGACGTGCCTCCGGCCGAGGCAGTGAGGGGGTGCGACGTGGCGCTCCTAGCACTCCCGCATAAGGTGACCGCCGCCAAGGTTCCAGAGCTCGTGGCGACGGGCGTGAAGATCGTCGACATGTCAGGTGATTTCCGCCTGCGGGACGCGGGCTTGTACGAGCGCTACTATGGCGCTCGCCATCCGCACCCGGAGCTTCTTGGTACGTTCGCCTACGGACTTCCGGAGATTTTCCGAGAGACGATCCACAAGAGCAAGTACGTGGCGTCTCCTGGATGCTTTGCCACGTCGATGGAATTGGCGCTTTATCCGCTGGCCAAGGCGGGCCTGTTGCGGGGTGCTGTGCACGTGACCGGGCTCACGGGCTCGTCGGGGTCAGGAATCAGCCCGACGGCGACCACCCATCATCCGAGTCGCGCTGGAAACCTTCGCACGTACAAGCCCCTTGAGCACCAGCATGTTCCCGAGGTGACCCAGGTGCTTGGCGATGCGGGGGCAAAGGACTGGGAACTGCGGTTCGTGCCGGTCTCGGCGCCGCTGGTCCGGGGCATCTTTACGACGGCCTATGTTGAAGTGCCAGCCGACGTCGACGACAAGCGCGTCGCCGCATTGTTCGACGCGTGCTATGCGGGCGAGCCCTTCGTGCGAAGGCCCAAGAAGCGGCTGCCAGAAGTGGTGGCCGTGGCCGGTTCGAACCATGCCGAGGTGGGGTTCGTGGTGTCGCCTCCCCGCGGGGAAAGCCGAACCGTGGCCTGCTTTGCGGCGATCGACAACCTCATCAAGGGGGGCGCCGGTCAGGCTATCCAAAACATGAATCTTGTCCTCGGCCTAGATGAGAAACTCAGCTTGGAGGACCCGGGATCATGGCCGTAGCCGAGAAGGTTGTCATCAAGGTTGGCGGGGAGGTCCTTGCAGGT
Source organism: Deltaproteobacteria bacterium (assembly GCA_016210055.1). Classification (GTDB taxonomy): domain Bacteria; phylum Myxococcota_A; class Polyangia; order Haliangiales; family SHYZ01; genus JACQUZ01. The sequence continues at coordinate 8,553 of JACQUZ010000166.1, forward strand.
GACCAGGTGAGGGCGCTCGCTGGGGACGTGCGCGTCTTGTCCTTGTCCGCCCGCGTCGTGCTGGTGCACGGCGGCGGTCCGCAGGCCACCGACCTGCAAAAGCGCCTTGGCATCGAGCCGGTTCAGGTCGGGGGGCGACGAATCACTGACGCCGCGACCCTCGACGTCATGAAGATGGTTCTGGCCGGGAAGCTCAACGTGGACTTCTGCGCCGCCCTGGTTGAAAACGAAGTGAAGCCTGTCGGGCTGCATGGCGCTAGCGGTCTCGTGGTCCAAGCAAGAAAGCGACCTCCCCGCGTCGTGACGGGGGGTGGCCCGGACCCCGTCGATTTTGGGCATGTCGGCGACGTGGTGGGGTTCAATCTCGGGCTCCTCGAGATCCTCTGGGCGGCCGGCTACGTGCCCGTCATTGCTTGCCTGGGTGCCGATGACAAGGGGGGGATTTACAACATCAACGCCGACGTCGTCGCCAATCAGCTCGCCGCCACGCTCAAGGCCGATCATCTATTCCTCGTCACTTCGACTCCCGGCGTCCTCCGCGATCTCCAAGACCCCTCCTCGCGGCTCCCTTCACTGAGTGTCGGTGATGCCCGGCGAGCCATTGCGAGCGGCGCGGTCACGGGGGGCATGATTCCCAAGCTGGAAGAGGCCATCTCCGTCTTGGACCAGGGCGTTGGTGCCATCCATATCCTTGGAAAGCTTGCTTCTGGCGACCTGCTCCGCGCTTCCCAAGAGCCAGGGGCGGTCGGGACGACCCTGCGCAGGGACCTGGGAGACCGCGATCACGGATAGCATTCGCCTGCTTTACTTCGCCCCACGGCTCATGCTATCGACCCTCGGTCGGCCCTAGGGGCTGGCATGGAGAGGGGGTGACTGGTTGTCCGAACCGGCGCAGGAACTTGTCCATCGCGCCTTGGCAGGGGATGCGCCGTCCGTGCGCGCGCTCGTGGACGCTCTGTCCCCAGTGATTCAGGCGAGAGTGGCCCGAGCGCTCCGGAGGCGGGCCGTGGGGGCGGGTCGTCGTGACTCCCAGCAGGAGGTCGACGACATGACCCAGGAGGTGTTCCTGTCCCTGTTCGAGAATCAGGGCCGCGCCCTCCGGGCATGGGACCCCGGTCGGGGTCTTTCGCTGGTCAACTTTGCTGGGTTCCTGGCGGAGCGCCAGGTTGCGTCCATTCTTCGCAATGGTCGTCGCAGCCCCTGGAAGGAAGATCCGACCCTTTCAGAGGATTTCGACGCACTGGACTACCCGGCGGTGTCGGCACCTGGGCCAGAGCGCGAGGTCGCGTCGCGCGAGTTCTTGTCGACCCTCCTCGATCGGCTTCGAGAGGCGCTAACTCCCAAGGGTTTTCAGCTCTTCGAGCTTCTCATGGTCGATGAACGGCCGGTCGAGGACGTCTGCCGCATCACCGGGCTGCAAGCCGACGCGGTGTACACCTGGCGCAGCCGCCTCGCCAAGGTGGTGCGCAAGCTCACGGCGGAGATCGAATCCGACAAGAAAAAATCGGCGGGTCAACGATCGGAAATCGCCATGTCCACGCGTATCTCTCAGGCAGGGAAGTGACATGACTGACGATCAGCTCCTCAAGGCACTTGGCCAGCTTGCGCGTGAACAGCGAGCGATGGAAGAACCATCGGTCACATCCCTGAGCGATACCGCGAAGGACAAGCTCGCTGCGCGGCTTCTCGCCGAGGTTAGGCGTGGATCCCAGAATCCGGGACCGACGGGCCACGTCATTCCGTCCCGCACGAAAGCGATTCGCGCGTCGATGCTTGGCGTGCCACTGGCGATGGCCGCTGCCCTGGCCCTTTGGCTCACCACCACGGAACGCGCCTCCCTTGCCCCTCTCCCCAATTATGAAATGGTGGCATCCGGCGGAGCACGCGACTTTCGTTCCGGCGAGCCTTCCCGCGGGGAGGAGCCTATTGTGCTGGTGCCCGGAACCCGTCTCGACCTCCACTTGCGGCCTGCCACGCCTGTCGTGGGGCGGATTTCCACCCGCGTGCACGCCGTCCAGAACGGCCAGGCGCGCGAGATCGGGGTGCAAGAGCAGGTGTCGGATGAGGGTGCTGTTCGGATTTCGGTCCCGGCCGAAGCCATCCCGAACCCTGGCGAGTGGGAGGTCGTCGTGGTCCTCGGGCGAGCGGGGGCAGTTCCTGAAACGCTCGCGGCGGCTGAGCGCGACCGGTCGGTTCTCGTGTTCCGGCGACGGGCTCGCCGCGACGGGGAAAAGTGAACGGGCATCGAGCTCTTTCAGCCGTCCTCCTTGCGGCTCTGTGCCCCGTGCTCCTAGGGTGCAAGTCAAGACAAGCGCGGCAGCCCGCATCCCCTTTGTTCTTGGTCGTGGACGTGTCGGGTTGTGGGGCTTACCTTTCGGGTTCACGCTGTGAGCTGCCCAGGGACGGGCAGTTGCGCCTTTGGGTTCAGGCGCCAGACGGGGTGTCGTTTCACGTAGCGACAGAAACGGCGGCCATCACCCAGCCGGAGCCGGCGTCCCCCGCTGGGCGGCTCATTTCAGTGAAGGTGCCGTCTTCGGCCAAGGAACTGCGCGTGCTCGCGCGCATGGGGAATGCGAGCTCCGACCATGTTCTGCCCCTCGCTCCCGGGGCGAGCGTCCCTCTCCTCGACGAAGTGAGCGAGCTTCGCCAAGCAGGAAAGAGCGCTGAGGCTCTGGAGCGGGCGAGACAAGGGCTCGGCTCGCTAAGCGGCGGCGACCGGGCCCGCGCTCTTGGCCTCATCGCGCGCATCGAGCTCTCGCGGGGCCATTCCGAAGAAGCCATCGCGGCCCTGCGAGAAGGGCGGCCCCTCTATCGTGGCTCGGGGCGAATTTCGGATGCATTCGACGACGCCATGCTCCTCGCGTACACCCTCGTTCAATACGGTCCTCGGTACGGCGAGGCACGCAAGGTGCTTGAAGAAGCAGCAGCGGAAGCCGCGGGCTATCCCGACGGAAAAGCACGTCTTCCCTACTACCAGGGCTTTGTCGCGGCCCGGACGGGCGACGTCAGAACGGCCCTTGGGAGCTTCCGCGAGGCCCATGCCCGGGCGTCGCGATTGGGGATGGCTCGGCTTACCCGCGCCGTCCGTCAGGAGCTGGCAGAGCTTTTCCAAGCCCTCGGCCGCTGGGGCGATGCGCTCCAGGAGCTCAAGGCTGCTCGTGCGGAGACCACTGGACTCACGGGTCCCTGTGAAGAGCCAGACCTCCTCACGAACATGGGCTGGGTTGCGCTTCTCTCACGCGAGCCGGGAGCGAACCAGGCAGGCGGTTTTCCGGCGCCATCGCCCCTCCTCGAGCAAGCCTTGGGGCTGTACGAAAAGAGCTGTCCAGATCCCCATCGCAAGGGGAACGTGCTCCTTAACCTCGCCCTTGCGGCGCTGCAAGAGGGCCGCCCGCAGGACGCGCTGGCTAGGCTTGCCCTCGCACGCCAGGCCCTTTCTTCCCCTTCGGCGAGCATCCAGCTTTGGTGGCTGGACATCGAAGGGCGCGTCGCGCTTCTCGAAAAGAAACCGAAAGTAGCCCAATCGCTTTATGAGAGGCTATCGCGCCTCGCCGAGGCCAACCTATCGCCAGAGGCGAGCTGGCGGGCGGCCCTGGGGAGCGCACGGGCACTACGTGATCAACGCAAGATCGGGCCTTCGCTCGAGGCGTATGCCAAGGCAGAGGCGCTCCTCGACGATCAGCGGCTTTGGGTCCCCGTCGGCGAGGGGAGGGACACCTTCCTCGCAGGGAAGGAGCAAAGCGCCATGGAGCGGGTGGCGCTTCTTCTCACCGCTGGCCGCGCCGACGAGGCGCTCCTCGCCGCGAGGAGGTCGAGGTCGAGGGTTCTCCTAGCCCTTCAGCGGGCAGACCGCTTGGGCCAGCTTGCTCCCGAGGCACGGGCACGATGGGAGGAGGCCATCGGTGCCTATCGACGCGAGCGTGCAGCCCTGGACGTCGAGGCGGCTTCCGACTGGCAGCTCTCGTCGGAGCGCCTCGCGCTGGTGCTCGAGCAGCGCAAGTCACGCGAGGGTCGGCTCAAGGCCGTTCTAGACGAGGCCTTTCGTGCCTTGTCGGGGAATTCCTCAAAGGAGCACGAGGTGACGTTCCGGCAGCCGGGCCCTGGTGAGCTTCTCGTTGCGTACCACCCGATACCAGGCGGCCATGCCGTGCTCGCCGCCGACGGAGCCGGCGTGGTGGCGGAGCACATTGGCATCGTTGACCCCGCGGCTTCGGCAGCGGTCATGGCGGATACCCTGCTGGGCCCGATCTCCACAAGGCTCGAGAAGGCGCGCAAGCTTCTCGTCCTCCCGCACGGCGCCCTCGTGGACGTGGACTTCCACGCGCTTCCGTGGAATGGGAAGCCGCTCGTGAGCTCCAAGATCGTCGAGTACCCGCTGGATCTCCCGGCGCGAGCCGTAGCTCAGGGGGGCGTCGAATCGGTCGCTACGACTGCGCTCGTCGTCGGAGACCCACTCGGGGACTTGCCCGTGGCTGGGCGTGAGGCAGAGGCCGTGGCCGCTGCGCTGGGCGTGGCTTGGAAGCCGACGCTACTCCGAGGTAGCGCCGCCACGAGCGGCAAGGTGCTCGACCTCCTCGGCTCGGCGAGCCTGTTTCATTACTCGGGGCACGGCATGCAGGCCGGCAGAGACGGCCTCGATAGCGCTCTACTCCTTTCCGAGGGGGGGCGGATCACCGTCGGAGATGTCCTGGCCCTTTCACGAGTGCCCAAGGTCGTGGTGCTTTCCGGTTGCGAGACCGCTCGGGCACCGTCTCCGGGCCCAACCTCCATGGGCCTGGCACACGCGTTCCTCCTCGCCGGCGCTCAGGGCGTTGTTGCGGCCACAAGGCCCGTGGGGGACACGCTCGCCTCCCAGGTAACCACGATGTTCTATCGCGTGATGGGGGCTAATGATTCGCTCGATGTAGGTACGGTCGTTGGACGAGCACAGGCGGAATTGGCAGAGAGGTCGCCCACGAGTGATTGGGCGGCATTTCGGGTCTTGATCCCTTAGGACGGTAGGAGAGGCGACATGGAGCAACTGAATCGTTTACGTGCCGGTATCTGGCTTACCGGAGGGTTGATGCTCTCGTTTTCGGGCTGCGCCCAGGGCACCGACGAGAGTCCCGAGAGCCCGGTGGCGACGAGTCGATCGGCGCTTTCCATCGCAGAGGCGTGTCCAGAAACGCGTTGGGTCGGCTGGAGCGCTGAAGGGGAATGCCCACGCCAAGTCGGCAGCTCGCAGCTCGGGTACTGGCAGGTGACCAACTTCCTAGGGAAGAGCGTGCCAGGCTTGGCCGGGTACTGCCTCTACGAGTGGATTCCAACCGATGCGAGTGCTCCTCCGTACACGAAGGGACTTCCCCCCTTGGGGAGCATCGAGCCGAGCGACTGGCTCGCCCGTGACTGCCAGGTCATCTCCCCCCTCGGAGAGCTCTCAGACCAGGCGACAGTGTGGAAAGAACTGCGGTCGTCATTCTTGCGCATGGCGAATCGGATTTCGGTCCTCCCAGCGAGAACTGGTGCGCCGCCGGTGCAAGTTCGTGTCGCGGTCGTCGACTCGGCAGTCGAGGTCTACGCGTCAGGCAAGGCGGGCTACGGGCGGATGGCGCATGGGCGAGCCGTGGGTCGCGCCATTCGTGAGCTGTCCTGCCCGTCCGATGGAAGCGGGACCACCCCCTGTATAGGAATGGTGTCGAACCATCTCGCCCTTCCGCGAGTCGCACCGGGTAAGGCCGATTACCTAAAAGGTGGATATTTTGGACATCAGTCAGACCTCGCGCTCGCCATCGTGCGAGCGGTGGATTCGTGGACGCGCTTCAATCGCTACAACCGCGATGGCTCCCTCCAGCCCCGGCTCGTCATCAACTTGAGCGTGGGCTGGGACGCCGTCCCCGAATACGGTGGCGCGTTCAAGGAAGACCCCAGGCTGCTCCCTGGGCCAGCCCGCTCGGTTCATTCGGCAATCACCCATGCTGCGTGCCACGGTGCGATCGTGGTCGCTGCGGCGGGCAATCGGTCGGGTGGCAAGGCTCCGACGGTAGGACCCATGTTCCCTGCGGCTTGGGAGACAAAGCGGGCACCTACAGAGGAGGAGTGCCGCAAGTTCGAAGGGGGCCTGACCCAAGGTCCGTACCCGGTGTTCAGCGGCGCCCCCTCGTATCAGCCTCTCGTGTACGCGGTGGGTGGTGTCGATGCGCGTGACCTGCCGCTCGCCATTACGCGCTGGCGTGGGCGTCCCCGCCTCGCGGCGCATGCGTACCATGTCACCTCGAGCGACGGTACTGGACACACCGATATCCTCACCGGCACCTCCATGGCGGCAGCGCTCGTCTCGGGCGTGGCTGCCACGGTATGGGGCTATCGCCCCTCCCTGACCGCCCCACAGGTCATGGAGCTCGTTTACAAGTCGGGATTGAGCTTGAGCCCTGACCCCTCGGGTGCCAAGGTCTTTGCGGACTTTTCCTTCCAGAGCTGGATCGATTGGGCGGTGCGTCGGGTGTCGCTGTGTCGCGCTGTCGGAACCGCCTGCGCGAGCGGCCAGGAACGCTGCCCGAGCAGCCTTCCCGCGTGCTACACGGTGCCGCGTTACGCAGGCAATAACCCAGAGTGGTCCGATGCGACCTGGGCCACCGTGATGGCGAATGTTGGGACGCCAGGGGTGGACTACGGCGCCGACGCTCCCGCGATCTTTGCAACCACAGCGGCGCCCGACACGAGCCGCGAGAACAAGTACGCGATGCCATGGGTCAATCCCCAGCCAGGATGGACTCAATGCGATGTCTGCGGCTTGTCGACGGACGTCTACGCGGGCACTCTCTATGTGAGCACCTCGAGCTCTGCGACCTACTGGAACACCGCAACCCTGACCGTGACGTCGGGCGGAACGCAGGCTACGTACGATCTCTCGTCTTCCATCGACGCGGGCACTCCCTATGCGACCTGGAGCGTGTCGGGAATTCCGCTTTCGGGATCGGTCAGCAGCGCCACGATGTCGTTCTCGAACGCCTCGTATTCGACCTCGGAGCCGATACTGTTTTGGTAGCTAGTCCGCCCCAAGCTCCTTCCGAAAAAACCGAAACACCCTCTCCCAATAGCGCGCCGTGACCTCGGGCTCGTAGAACATGTGCGTCTGTCCAGCGAGGGTGACCAGCTCGAAAGGCTTGCCGGCGCGAAACAGCGCATCCGCGAGCTTGAGCGCCTGGTTGAAGTGCACGTTATCGTCGGCCGTGCCATGCACGATCATGAGTGGTCGTGAGAGGTTCGCGGCACCGACGAGGACGCTGTTGGCCTCGTACACGGACGTGTCCTTTTCAGGAACGCCCAGGTAGCGCTCTGTGTAATGGGTGTCGTAATCGAGCCAGTCGACCACTGGGGCTGACGCCACTGCGGCGTGAAACACGTCCGGGCGCCGGATGACCGCCAACGCGGAAAGATAGCCCCCAAAGGAGTGGCCAATGATTCCCACGCGGGTCATGTCCATGGCGGGCTCGCGTTCGCCGAGTGCCTGAAGAGCCAGGACCTGGTCATTCAGCGGCACATCGGCAAGTTTTCCTAGGATCGCCCGCTCCCAAGCACGGCCACGCCCCGGCGTGCCTCGCCCGTCAAACGCCACGACGATGAACCCATGGTTGGAAATCCATTGCAAGCGGAGAAAGGCGCTGGCGGCTACCCCAACGACGTTATGGCCAGGGCCGCCGTACACGTGGACGAGGACCGGGTATTTCTTCTTGGCGTCGAACGTGGCAGGACGTACCACGGCGGCCAGGAAATCGGGATCGTCGCCTACTCGGGCCACGGAGATCTGGGCTCGGAATGGCGCTGCCTCCGCAACACTCGCCAGCTCACCGGCAAGAGAGCCATCCGCCCTGCGAACTTCTGCCGTATAGAACATGTCCGGGGCTCCTCGAAAAACCACCGCCACGTTGCAGTCCGCAGCGTAGTTGGCTTCGAAGAAGCCCGGCCCGGTGGTCAGGGGGCGTGGGTTGCCCCCCTTCAGTGGGACGGCGAGCAGGTGCTGCTCGAGTGGGTCGGTTCCGGCCGCCACGATGACCGAATCGCTCTCCATGTCAATACGGCGGATCCCTCGCAGCCCGAGGCTGGGCGCCGTGAGGGTGCGCACGAACTGCCCGTCTGGAGCCCTGAGCTCGAGCTGCCAGTCACCACCGCGCTCCGTCGACCAGAGGAAGCCCGAGCCGTCGGGAAGCCACGCGTATTCCTCATCAGCCGTAGAGCGTCCTGCGCCCGAAGCGTCGTAAAGCCTTGGCGCGAGGATGTTGATGTTCACCCAAGCGTCGTCGCGCTCGCGTAGGAGCTCCCTCGTGGCACCGGTCTCCGGATCGACCGACAGGAGCCAGAGGTCCTTCTGATCTCGCGACTCCACGAGGATCGTGAGTGGAGCCCTCGGCTCCCACGTCACTTTCACCAAGTAGGGATACCGGGCGCGATCCCAGCTAACCCACGTGGTCTTGGGGATGCCCCCATTCCCCTTGGCGTTTCCTCCGGTCGGGATGGAGACGATTCCCAGCGTCACGTCCACGTTCGGCTTGCCTGGACGCGGATACGGCGTGGGCTCCGCCACGACTGACGGCTTGGCCGGATCTCCCAGGTACAGCCTCTCCACCTTTGAGCTTTCCGCGACCTCGTAGACGAGGCGCGTCGAGTCAGGCGACCACCAGTACCCGGTGTACCTGTCCATCTCCTCCTGGGCGACGAACTCAGCGAGCCCGTGGGTCTTGGTCGCGCTGGACCCGGCGGTGAGTTGGATGGGTTTCCCGCCCCGTGACGGGACAACCCACAGCTCGCTTCCACGCACGAAGGAGACCCACGTGCCGTCTGGCGAGAACTTGGGATCGAACGGGGGCGCTCCGCCTTCGTCGGGGCCCGCCACTTCTCGTGCATCCCGAGTCGCCAGGGTCACGACGTACACGCGGCCGCTCAGGGTCACGAGAACGCTCTTTCCGTCACGCGACAGCTCGTACGACGTGATCCCCTTGAGGGTGATCCTCATCCTCTCGCGAAGCGCTCGTTCCTCGGGACTCAGCTTCTCGCTCGCGCCGCCCAGGACTTGCTCTGGAGTGAGGATCTCCATCTCTTTCCCAGTGCCCACGTCGAATGCGTATAGGCGCAGTTCGGGCTTTCGTGCTTCGCCGCGGAGAAAGAGCACCTTGCTCCCATCGGGGAGCGGCTCCGCCCTCACGGGCCGCCCAAGCCGATAGCCACGGGTTTCTGCGTAGTCCTTTAGAAATGCCAGGTCCCGCTGCAGCTCGGTGGGGTCGGCCGATGATGCAACGGGGGAGCTCCCTGCCTGCGTTGCCTGCGGAGACGCAGGCGGCTGGCGAGACCTCGTCGCGCTCGCACACCCCACTGCGAGGATCAGGACAAGTCGCGTGGTGAAGAACCGGGCTCTAATCATGGCGCGCCATGCTACTCCGTAGCCACGACCCAGTTCCAGAGGCGCGTGGTCTTGTCTTTATGGACTGGTCAGCCACCCATTCTCGACGCACCATGTCCCGTCGATGACCACCCATCGTCCAGCTGACTTTTCCCTGGCCAAGGCCGTTGGGTCGCGATCCTTCACGCCGCGGCGCTCGGACGTCCCGGTGCTCCTCGCACTCCTCGCCGAGGAGGACGACGCCCTTCAACGCGACGTCGAGCTGGCCCTCGCCAGGATTCATGCTGGTCCTCATGGCGAGGATTCGGTCGTGAAGGAGATCTCGAACGCCCTCCAGGTATCCAAGCCACCCTTGAGAGGGCGCTTGGCGCGTGCCCTCGGGCGGCTTTGCGCCGCGGTGGATTCGGCCGCGGCGCGCGAGGCGCTGCTCGCGCTTTGCTTTGACGAAGATCAAAAGACGCAGCGAAACGCTGTGATCGCTCTCGGCAAGCTTCGCCCCGGCCTGCGCGTGCCCAGCGTTGAAGACACGTTGCTCCGCCTTTGGGCCCGCCCGCTTGCGTCGCCTCTCGCCCGATCCGTGGCTGAGGCCCTCGGGAAGGTCGGAGGAGAGCCCGCCTTGGTAGGGCTGCATGCCGCGCGCACGGATGATGCCGAGCTGCGAAAAGCCCTCGACAAGGCCATCCTGATCTTGACCCGCACGTTGGGCCGCACCGAGACGAAGATCGATCTCGGCGTGCCTCCTCTCCACCCGATCCTCGTTGACCTTCATTGCCGCCCTGGCCTCGAGCCCTGGCTCATGGACGAGCTTCGCCGACTTGGTGCCCCTCAGCACGGCGGTCACGGAACGGCTCGCTTGCTCGCCGAGGTGCCCCCGGTGCAGCTGTTCGAATCCCGGGTCTTTACGCGCCTTGGCTTCCCGCTCTCGCCTCGTCGCGGAAGCCTTGAAGAGGCGGTCGCGACCGCCCTTGCCTCAGAGGAGGCGCACCGCATCCTTGCCACCTGGACCCGTGGGACCATCCGCTATCGGCTGCATTGGATAGGAGGGGGGCACAGGAGGGCGCTTGCGTTTCGCGTGGCCCAGCTCGTGTCGGCAAGAGCGCCAGAGCTCGTCAACGACCCCACGGAAAGCCCTTGGGTGGCCATGGTGCGCGCGGAGGGGGGATACGTTCACGTGGAGCTTGTTCCGCGGGTGCCTGATCCTCGGTTCACCTACCGGCAAAGGGACGTGCCGGGCGCTTCCCATCCGACCCTGGCTGCTGCCCTGGTTCGCGCCGCAGGGGCTCGCGCTGACGACATCGTCTGGGATCCGTTCGCGGGCGCCGCGACGGAGTTGATCGAGCGGGCCCGCGCGGGTCCCTACAAGGAACTACATGGAACGGACCTCGACCCGCGTGCTCTCGAGGCGGCCGCGGGCAACCTCGCGGCGGCTGGGATCGCGGGTGTGAAACTGGAACGGGCGGATGCGAGGACCCACGTGGTGCCAGGTGTCAGCCTTGTACTCACCAATCCTCCCATGGGGCGGAGGGTGCTCCGTGGAGACGTTGGTCCGCTCCTCGACGAAGTGGTTGGCCACGTGGCCAAGCTCTTGCATCCCAAAGGACGATTCGCCTGGTACTCTCCGCTTCCCCGTCGAACGGCCGCAAGCGCCGTAGCCGTGGGACTCACCATGGTCACGAGACGCGAGGTTGACATGGGAGGGTTCACGGCCGAGCTCCAAGTATTTCGTTTATAATTCGGCAATGGCGTCCGAGCCGGCTAGCCCCACCCAAGGTCCGGGAGGGGGCCGTCCGCCCTCTCAGTCTCGTTTCCGAGTCTTGGTCGTTGACGATGAGCGCCCCATCCTAAATGCGTACGCCCGGGTTCTGTCTGCTGCAGGGTTTGCGGTGGAAACGGCCCAGGACGGGCGGGTGGCAGCCGACCTCGTCCGTGAGCGTCGCTACGACGTGATTGTGAGCGACCTGGCCATGCCGGGGCTCTCGGGAATCGATCTCTTGCGAATCGTGCGAGAGCACGATCTTGACGTGCCCGTGATCTTGGCGACCGGATCCCCCACGGTGGAGACCGCGGTCAAGGCCATTGAATACGGCGCGATTCGGTACCTCGTGAAGCCGGTCGAGATCGCGGTCCTCAGGAAGGCGGTTGAGCAGGCGGTCCACTTGCACCAAATGGCGAAGGTCAAGCGCGAGGCCCTGGCCCTCGTCGGTGACGAAGAGCGCCAGCTTGGGGATCGTGCGACGCTCGAGGTTTCGTTTCAACGAGCGCTGCGCCTGATCTTCATGGCGTATCAGCCCATCGTGGATTGGCCCAAGCGCCAGGTGTTCGGATACGAAGCGCTTCTTCGCAGCAATGATTCCACGCTCTCCACCCCACCGAGGCTGCTCAGGGCCGCCGAGCGGATCGGCAGGATTCACGATCTGGGGCGTGCCGTGCGCGCGGCAGTGTCGGATCCGGCGGCTGGTTCTCCCCCCCCGGGGCTGCTGTTCGTCAATCTCCACCCGCGAGAGCTCGACGACGAAACCCTCTACGCCGATCATGGCCCCTTGGCGAATCTCGCCTCCAGGGTCGTCCTGGAGGTCACGGAACGCGCTTCCCTCGACGACGTGCGAGACCTGCGCTCCAGGATTGCTAGGCTGCGCAAGCTAGGCTACCGAATTGCCGTGGACGATCTCGGTGCTGGTTACGCGGGACTCTCCGCATTTGCCCAAATCGAGCCCGATATCGTCAAGTTGGACATGTCTCTCGTGAGGGACGTGCATCGGGAGCCGACCAAGCGGAAGGTCCTGCAGTCGATGGTGTCTCTTTGCAGGGACATGTCGATTGTCGTCATCGCCGAAGGGGTGGAGACACCGAGCGAGCGGGACGCAATCCTGGATTTAGGGTGCGAGCTGCTCCAGGGCTACCTGTTTGCCAAGCCGGCGACGCCCTATCCAGCTCCGGCCTGGTAAGCCTTTCTACCGGCGCCGGATCCAGCTCTCGACAATCGGAAGAAGCGTAGCCGACCCGTGCTGCTGCCGGATGTCTGCAATGGTCTTGGTGAATACCACGCGCCCGCCATCCATGAACGCGAGGTGGGTCGCCCATTCGTTTAGCCCATCAAAGATGTGGGTCGCGTAAAGGACGGTCGCCTGGCGGGTGATGCTTTCCTCCTTGAGTAGTGCCAGGAGATCGGAACGGGCGATGACGTCGAGGTCGGTTGTTACCTCGTCGAGGAGTAGGAGTTCCGGTGGTCGAAGGAGGCCGAGAAGTACTTGGACCCGGCGTCTCTGCCCGTCGGAGACGCGGTGCATGTGCCACTCGGGATCCACCGCAAGGATGTCGAGCAGCCGCGTTCTGCGCGCAGGGTCGATGCCAGGGGTCCTTGTCAGGATGTCGGCCACCCGCACGTCGACATCAAAAGGGAACGGTCCCCCGATGAACGACACCACCGCGGACAGGGTGGTGTCGTGGAACGCGGGCCGTCCAAGGACGCGTACCTTTTCCACGGGCACGAGGTGTCGCCCAGCCACCACGTGGAGGAGCGTGGTCTTCCCGGCGCCGTTGGCTCCTACGAGCAGGCAGCGGCTCCCTTTCGCGAGATTGAGGCTTACCTGGTGCAAGACCGGCCGTGGATCGCTGGCGTAGCGAAAATCGAGCCCACGGATGTCGATGGCGGGTAAGGACACGCTGGAAGCTTAGCACCGAGGTGTTCCAGCTACGGGAATTGCACGCTGAGGAAATACTTGGCGACCGCCGCGTCGTCGCCTGCGGCGATGACGTGGACGTACACCTGGCCTTGGTCCGGAATCATGTGCACAACTTGGGAGCACTTCTCGGTGCCTGCGTCGTTGTCGCTGTTTAGGATTTCCCCTGCCTGATTGCGAACCATGAGAATCGTGTCGACTCCGTCGCAAGTCTTGGGGCCACCGGGACCGAACGTCTCGAGCGTCACCGCCACCGGATGGTCCGAATCGTTGCGGACGAGGAAGACGTCTTCGTCCCCAGCAGGAGAAAGACTAGCTTGGATCACGCTATCTCCCGTGTACGGCCCGCTCGGGCTCGTCGTGCCGAAATCGTTCCCAGTTTCGCCCCCGCCCGTCGCCGCCTGGCCGTCATCATTGGGCTCGGTCTCGCTGAGATCGTATCGACACTCGGACGAGCAGCCGTCACCGCTTGTCGTATTGCCGTCGTCGCACTGCTCGTCGGTATCCACGACGCCGTTTCCGCAGATCTCCTCTTGGCGGCACGCTGAGTTGCAGCCGTCACCGCCGGTGGTGTTGCCGTCGTCGCAGGTCTCGCTCCCCTCCTTCGTGCCGTTGCCACAGGCGGCGTCAATGCCAATCTCCAGGCGATACGCCGAGATATTGCCCCCGTAGGAGTGCTTCACCTTGATGTAATACCGGCCGGGCGCGAGCGACTTGGCGCCAAAATCGTTCGTGGCGTTAATGAGTGAGCACCAGCTTTCCCCGTCGTCGTCATCCTCGGCGCGCAAGCTCGTGCCGTCGGAGTCGTACAGGTAGATGCGCGTGTCGGTGCTCACGCAGCTCGGAGGACCATTGCCGTCGTAGGTCGTGACGCGCAAGTCCGAGGTCGACCTCAGCACGAAGCGATACCAGTCCTCGTCGTCAGATGGGTTGATGGATCCCTGCACGAGCGAGGGGGCGTGGCCCAAGTTGTTCGCCGTCGTGTAGGTATTGTTCGACTCGCTCTCCATGAGGATTTCGTACTTGCACTTGGACGAGCAGCCGTCGCCATCGGCGGTGTTGCCGTCGTCGCAGTCCTCGCGCAGCTCCTTGATGCTGTTGCCGCACACGGGCTGCCGGCACCCGCTCGTGTCGAAACCTGAGCAATCGGCGTTGCACTTGAGGGTGCCAGGGCCATACCCCTTGCCTTCGCAGGTCCCCTGCTTGAGGTCTGTGCCGTCGCACTGCTCGCTAGACCGGGCCACGTTGTCGCCGCAGACGACCACGGATTTCGCAACGCTCAGCGTATAGTCAAAAGTCTTCGCCAGGCCGAAGGACGCCCCGCTCACCATGACATAGTAGGTGCCCGCCTTGAGGCCAAGGGATTCGAGCTTGGAGCAGGAGCCGTCGCCGCCTTCATCGTCAGAACCGAGCTTGGTACCTGCTCCGTCGTAGAGCGTGAGCTCGCTATCGATTTTTTTCGCGCTGCCAGTGGCAGCGCACGACGAAAACGGGCCGTTGCGCGTCTCCGCGACGAGATCCACGGTGGTCGCCGATGGGACCACGAGCTTGAAGTAGTCCTTGTCCCCATCGGTGGCGACGAATCCCTTGATGAGGTCGCCCTGGCCGACGGTAGCGGCGTCGTTCGCGAGGGCGAGGGTGTCGTTGGGCTCTATCTCGCAGCCGGGCTCGGGCTGACAGGTCGGGGAGCAGCAATCACCGGCCGTGGTGTTGCCGTCGTCGCATTTCTCCCGCCCGGTGATCTCTCCGTCACCGCAGCGCTCCAAGGTGCAAAGGGGGCTGCAGCCGTCACCAGGCACCTTGTTGCCGTCGTCGCATTGCTCTGGCGGAGTGAGCACCCCGTTGCCGCAGCTAAAGGTGCAGTTGGCGTCACACCCATCACCGTTTATCTTGTCTCCATCGTCGCATTGCTCCACCCCTTCTTGGATGCGGCCGTCTCCGCACGTGGCTGACACGCAGTTGGGTAGGCATGCATCCGTCGCTGAGGCATTGCCGTCGTCACATCCCTCTCCAGGATCGACGTTGCCGTCGCCGCAGCGGCCGGGGTTTTGGCAGGAAGCGGTGCAATGGTTCGGCAGGCCATTTTCCGCTCCTTGGTCGCACTGCTCGACACCTAGGTGGATAAAGCCGTCACCGCACGTGGCGGCCACGCAGCCGGTCAAGCAGGCGTCGTTGTTCTCCGCGTTGCCGTCGTCGCACGGCTCACCGAAGTCGATGACTCCATTGCCGCAGAGAGCCGGATCGATCGTGTTCTCTACGGTATCCGTGGTGCTGCACGCGCCCAGTACAAGGGCCCAGAAATACCCCAAAACCAATTTTTTCATTTCAGTCCCCTCACGCGTCCTTGGGGGGCGGACCTTACCCATGAAGGAGGCCAGGCGCAAGGTAAACATACCTTTCACTACCTTGCACCTGAACCATTCCTGCCGCGCCACGTTCGGTATAGTGGATGCCAGTGAAGAAGGACGACGCGGATACCGACGGGGCCGATGCAAGCCGAGAGGGCGCGTCCACCCATGCCATTGGCCAAGGTGCAAGGCCGCCGAATTCCGTGCGTCGGTTTCGGCTCACCGTGGTCGAGGGACCCCAAAACGGCAACTCGTGGGAATCGGCCGGCGACTCCTGCGCGGTGGGCTCCCACCCGTCAAGCGACCTCATGTTGGACGATCCGACGGTGTCTCGGTTCCACTGCGAGATTCGCATGGACGCCTCCGGTGCCCGGGTACGCGACTTGGACAGTAGAGCACCTCTTCCGGGGCGTCGGGGCTGCGGCCCATGGCTTGGCCAAGATAGCATGGGGGGCGTGCCCCCACGTCAACCCGTCAGCAGGTCAGCAGCTTCACGGCAGCAGCCGCGGCTGCCATTCCGAACACCGACGGAACGAAAGAGGTCGAGCCCTCGACGCGCTTGCGGTGGTCGCAGTCATTGACCCCGTTCTGTCCGCCTGGGCATACGCACTCGAACCCTTCGGTGTCATAGGAAAGCGGCACGGGTGGAATCGGCTGTTCCATGGAGAACACCGCGGTGACGCCGACCGGCTTCGAGAAGGTGAGGCCGTGCTTGGTGCGGAGCATCTTGCGCACGTCCCGGGCAAAGGGATCCATTTGAGTCCGCGCGAGATCCGCGGTGCGGACGAGGGTGGGGTCGGTTCGCGCCGCCGCGCCCATCGATGAAACCAAGCGCAACTTGTCACGGATGCAGGTGGCGATGAGGTGGGCCTTGGCGGTGATGTTGTCGATCGCATCGATGACGACATCCGGCTCGGGCACAAGAAGCCTCTGCGAAGTCGCTGGCGAATAGAACTCGGCGCGGGCCTCGATGAGTGCGTCTGGGTTGATGGCCTGCAGGCGTTCCGCCATCACCATGACCTTGGACTTGCCGAGCGTTCCCTTCATGGCGTGCAGCTGGCGATTCACGTTGGTGACGCAGATGCGGTCAAAGTCGACCAGGATGATGCGTCCGACGCCGCTGCGTGCGAGCGCCTCGGCGGCAAAAGAGCCGACACCTCCCACGCCAAAAATGGTGACGGAAGAACGAGCGAGTCGCGACACTGCGGCTTCGCCCACGAGTCGGGCAAAACGGTCAAATCGACGGTGAACTTGGGGAGGAGTGCCCGGATTTTCCTGAACGCCTGCCACGCGAAAAGTGTAATCAAAAACTCGGCAAGCGGAGGATGCGCCGTGCGTTTTCGGTTACCCGGGTCGCCGTGAGGGCGAATTCCTCCTCGCGGGCCCGGGCCAGGCCAGCCACGATTTCGCGAAGGAATGCGGGTTCTGAGCGCTGGCGCCGGTAAGGAAATGGCGCCTGGTCCGGCGCGTCGGTCTCGGCGAGGAGAAGCTCTGCCGGCACGGCGCGCGCCGACTCGAGGGGACGCCGGGCACCTGGATACGTCACCGGGCCCGCGAGAGAAAAGGCGAATCCCAGGTCTTGGTAATAGGGAAGCAGGCTGGCGCCCCCTGAGTAGCTGTGCAGGATTCCCCCCACTTCGAAGGCGCGCTCGCGCTTGAGTAGCCCGGGGGTGACGTCGTGGGCCTTAACGACGTGCACGAGCAAGGGAAGGCGAAGCTCCCGGGCGACGCCAATCTGCGCACAGAAAAGCTTCTCCTGAAGTTCCTTGCAGGAAGTGCTTCCATCTAGACCGCATTCCCCGACAGCGACCGCACCGGTCCTGGAAATCGCCTCGGCGAGCGAGTCCACGGCGAGTAGCTCGTCCGAGCTGACTTCGGGGACGGCCTGCGGGTGAATGCCGAGCGCCAGAAACACGTTCCCATGGCGCCCTTTTAGATTCGAGAGGTTGCCCCACGTGCTCGGACGAATGGCCGGGACCACGAGCGCCTGCACGCCTTCGGTATGGGCTCGGCGCATCACCTCGTCACGGTCTGGATCGAAGAGGGGTGAGTCCAGGTGGCAGTGGGTGTCAATCATGGATGTCGCTTTGGGAATAGAGCAGCACGTTGCTCATCTTATGAGCAATGTGCGAGCACTCCAGCTAGCGAATTCCAAGTACATGCGCGGGGACGCCGGTGCCAGCAAACGCCACCGAGTAGCCGTCTTTGATCCGGGGATCGCAGGCGCACTCACTCCCGTCGATGTGCGTGCCGTCCCCATCCACGCAGGCGATCACGTGCGTGCCATTTCCGAGTACCTGCTCGAGTCCATCGCCATCTCGGTCAATGTCCGGCGACCGGTCCCAGGAGTTCGCCAGCTGATCCAGGAACGTGCCACTGCCGCCGCCAGGGAATATCGCCCTAGACAAGCCGCACATGGTCCAGACTGCGCCAGCCTCAAGGTGTAGGGTCCTAAGATCATCATCCACGCGAAGCTCGAGACGCGCGTCGACGAACTCGACCGTGCCGACGCCAGGTCGGACGAAGCTCCAATACGGCATTTCGCCGTACACCGTCCGGCCGAGAATCGTGGCGTTCGGGAACGCGCTCGTCGGCTCGCAATTGACGTCAAACTGCTCCGCCGGGACGAAAAAGTTGCCACCGCCCGTCACGTTGTTCGTCGGATCTGGCGGGTCGTCCGCGTCTGAGCCACTGAAGAACGCCACTCGAACTCTTGTCCTTTCGGGCGACGTCCTGCCGCCCCAGCCGCCGATGTCCCAGATATAAAACGTCTCTCCCTTGGCGATGGACTCCACCCAGCCATCGTTGGCCGCAACGCCCAGGAACCCGAGCCCGTTGTCCGCCTTGGAGTCGTTGTTCAGGTCAAACCCCTCGTCGGGACCACGAATCGCGAAGGTGTCCATGATCCAGTTCTTGTCGAACTGGTAGCTGCACGAGGAGACGTCACCCGCGTCCGGATTCGAGGACGGGGATTCGGGGGGCGAGCTCTCGATCATGCAGCCGAGCGGACCCAGGGCGAGCACCATGGCTCTAACGATGCGGGACACGCTTCAACCTGCCAGCAAGACGCATGCCGGCGCGATGGCGGGGCAATTTCGTGAAAACGCTCGGCGGGAATCTGCGGGAATGCCCCAGGCTGCCGAAAACCAGCTCAGAAGGCCCCGCGCGCGCACCGGAAGCCACCCCAGGCCATCCGGAAGTGCGGTTCGAACCCCGTGCGTGCATAGGTTCGAAGGGCGCGCACACCATCCATCCAGGATCCGCCTCGCATCACGAACACGGGGCGGTCCGCCCATCGCGTGTTCCTCGGATTGCGCGAAGGACCGTCGGCGTAGAACTCCGGGTCATCGGCGTCTTCACACCATTCCCACGTGTTGCCGGCCAGGTCGAGAATGCCGTACGGGGAAGCTCCATCTTGGAACTGCCCTACTGGCGTCGTGCCGCCGTACTTCTTGCCGAAATTGGCGTTGGAAAGACCGGGCTCCGCACGTCCCCACGGAAACCGCCGGCCATCTGTGCCGCGCGCAGCCTTCTCCCATTCGGCTTCGGTCGGAAGACGCTTCCCAGCCCACGCGGAGTACGCGGCTGCGTCCCAACGCGATACGTTGGCGACCGGGTGGTTTTCAAGGCCCGAAGGAACTTGTCCTCCCTGCCAATGCGCCAGGAATCGATGGGCATTGGGATCGGTTGGCCGGTAGCCCGTGACCGAGACGAACTTGTGGAACTGCGCGTTCGTGACCGGCATGCGGTCTAGGTAGAAGGCGTCAAGATGGACGACGCGACGCTTGGGACCCATCGCGAATGGTCCCGCAGGAATGAGGACCGCCTCGGTGCCATCCGATTCGCGGATTACGGGATCGAGCTGGGGCTCCGGACCAGACGCGGGGGCTACCCTCGGAGTTTCTTTTCCAAGCGCCACGTCGAGACGCTCCCGGAACTCGGCACAGCTCGAGGGACGGGCAGCAGGATCTTTTGCGAGGGCATCGAGAATCAGGCGTTCGAGGGATGCCGGGATGTCCGGCCGGTGAACGGACGGTGGCTTTGGCGCCTCCGTGACGTGCGCCATCATCAGGGCGAAGTGGTTGTCGCTCTGAAACGGCGTGAATCCGGTGCAAAGCTGATACAAGGTCACCCCGAGCGAGTAGATATCCGAGCGGTGGTCCGCCGCCTGGGGGTTCTTCACCTGCTCCGGGGACATGTAGCGGCACGTGCCCAAGAACGCACCACTCACGGTGTAAGTCGTGCACTCGAGCAACTTGGCGATGCCAAAGTCGACAATCTTGGGCTGGAGGCCCGATGGCCCGGTCTTGAGGAGGATGTTGTCGGGCTTGAGGTCACGGTGAACGATCCCCAGGCGGTGGCCCTCCTGCATGGCATCCAGGATGTCGGCCAAGAAGCCAGCTATCTCGTCGAACGGTATCTTTCCACGCCACTTGCCTAGGTGCTGGGTGAGCGTGGGCCCATCGATGAATTCCATCACGATCGCGAGCAGGTAGTCGTGTGAAAGGAAGTCGTAGACGGTAACCACGTTGTGGTGGCTCCACGACCGAAGCACCTTGGCCTCGCGCGCAAACCGGCGCCTTATTTCCACATCACCCGAGAGGTTGGCGTGCAAGCACTTGAGCGCCACCACTCGGTCGCGCGCACGATCATGGGCCCGATAGACGACGCCCATGCCTCCTTCGCCCAGCACTGACTCGATCGTGTAGACCGACGAAAGGACGGTTCCTGGGAGGAGCCGCATGGGCGGGAGTGGGCGCTCACTCGCGGCCTCCGGTACCTTGTGCCTCGGTTCGACATGAGTCGCGACCCCGAGGCCGCAGCCCGGACAGAAACGCGCACCCACGGGGAGTAGGGCGCGACACGCCTGACAGGTCGGATTGTCCTCCATGGGTGGGTCGCCCATGATGGCGTCTTTTTATCACATGGCGGAACCCGCACGTGCCCTCGCTGCCTGCGGGCAACGGCGGACTGGGACATGTTCTGATTTCCCATGGAAATCTACTAGGATGGCGAGCACCAGGTCGGTGGCGCCGAGAACTCGCTTGACTTGGTGCCGGAGGTTCGTTAGAGATGACGAGTGGCGTGAAAATGAAAGTCGTTTTCATTTCTGACACCCAGCAACCCAACAAGGAGAAGGGCGCAATGCACGAGCCCACGCCCCCATGGTTCCCCTGCACGATCTCGCAATGCCCCAATGGATGCATTTGCCTGCAGTTTGGAATGGCGATGATTCACCTTCCGCGCGGGGAGTTCGCGAGCTTCGTGGCCAAGGCCGTTGAAGCCTTGCAGTCGATTGAGGGGCACAAGCCAGCGGTGGAGATGTGCAACTGAAAGGTGGTTCCGGTGACGCGAAAGGTCTGCACCAAAGAGACGTTGGCCAGGGGTCCGCTTTGTTCCGTGGAGCTGTGCTCGTGCGGCGCCATCCATGTCCTGGTCTGCTCGAGCACGCTTTCTACCGACGACAGCGCCGGAAGAGTCATCGCTGAGACTCTCGACGAGGCCATGGAGACGCTGCTCCTGCGCGAGCTTGGCTTGATCAGGGGGAGCCTGCCAGGCTCCGCGTTCGATGCCGTGCGCGAAGGCGGTGCAGAAGAGGCCGCCATCGAACGAGGTGCACCGTGAGCGACTCGCTTGGGGATTGGCCCCTTCCTCCGCACGATCCGCGCGAGCGCGTGGTTATCGCCGAGACGCATGGCTGGGAAGTGCGGATGTTTGCCACCGACGACATCAAGCACGTGTACTTCTCACCCCGGGGACTCCTGCACTTGCAGCTTTGGCATGCCGGGCATCGCCTATCGGTGCTGACCCCGTCGAGGTTGACGCTCGGTCATTTTGAAGCGTATCCCGTGCGAGGATGGAAGTACCGCCCGCCGGACTACGAAACGTTGAAGCGCGAGCTCAAGGTCGAGCTCAAGGTAGGCCTTCCGCCCCAGGCAGAAGTCAAGGCCCTCCAGCGTTGGTTCGTGCACCGATACGAGGTCGAAGCCGAACGTAAAGGTGAGCGCACTGCGGAGGGCGGATAGCGCGCGTGCATGGTTCGGCGACCCGACAGGCGTGGTTGGGCACGCCTCCCTGTCGTGGTCACAAGTTACCAGCGACCGGGCAGCGGCAGCAGTGCCGGCAGCACCATGGCCCACGGGCCGTCCTCTCATGTCATCTCTGGGCAAGCATGACGTGACCGGAATGCTGCCGCTGCCCAGGTCTCCTGGGTCGGGCTACACGAGGGAGTGGGAGAGACCTAGCTTTTCCTAAGAGGGAGAAATGAAACGACGACTTTCGTGGGCTCTTTGGTTCTTGTCGATTGCGGGCTGTGCCACGGCAAGCAGCACGGCGCAGCGATGCCCCTGCTCGACAGGGCCGGGCGCCGAACGGGTGCCATCCCATGAAACAGGTGTGGGGTTCGTAGTCGTGACGCCCGATCGGGGCTTCATGGGGAACACCGAGGTGGAGGACGCCTTCTCCGTGCTGCAAAAAGAGCACAATTCCGCCTTTGCGGTAGTCACGGACCAGCGGACGAGCAGTGACCTCGCGACCGCACTTCGCAAGGTCGCGGACCGCGGTGCAAGGCGCGCCGTCGTGCTGCCGTTCTTCCTCTCTTCGGAAGCGAAGTTCTTGCTGTTGCAGCGGCTCGTCACAGAGGAGCGTTGGCCCATCCCCATCACGCTGGCTCGTCCGTTTGGCCAAAGCTATCTAGCTATCGAGGTTCTTGCGGACCGCCTGCAGGCCATCCGCGAGCCCAAGGGGCGCAGGGTCGTCATCGTAGGCCACGGCGCAGAGCCATCGTCCGTGGCGCTGCAGGAGGCCGAGCTTCAGCGCATGGCAAACCAGGCATCCGAGGGGTTTGGTTTCGAGTCGGTTCAGGTCTTGTCATGGCCCGAGCTGGACAAAGAAGACGGGCAGGACGACCACGTCAAGGCAGCACTCAGCGAGCGCCTCAAAGGAGCCCCACGACCCGTGGTCGTCCCATTTCACCTGGGGTGGAAGCTCGACTCCATGATGTCCTTCACGGCTCTCTTGACCGAACAGGTGAAGGGTCTTGCGGAGATCGTCGATGTCGATGTGACCCCGCACTCCGCCGTCGGAACCTGGATGCTCCGGGAGGCCAGGCGGCAACTTGCGCTCCGCGACGAAGACGTTGGCGTGGTGCTGCTTGCCCACGGGTCGGATTACGAGTGGAACGAGACGATGTGGAGCTCGGTGGCTCCCTTGGCTTCCCGTTTTAAAATCGAGCCTGCCTTCTGCATGGCCGATCCCCCGTTGGTGGAAAGGGCGGTGAGGAGGCTGGAAGCCCGAGGAGCACGTGCCATCGTGATCGTGCGGGTGTTCGGGCTGGCGAGGAGCTTCGAGCGCGACATCGAACGAATGATTGGATGGGACGTGGAAGGTCGAGCTCCATCTGGCCAGGGCGTGCACGAAGGCCACCGAGGGCCGCCTCGTCCGGGCTATCAGACAGCGGGTGGCCACGGCAACGGTAGACACGGGCGCGCGGGGCCCGTGCCGAGAATTCGTGCCAGCGTGCCAATGGTTACCGTAGGAGGGCTCGAGGACGCTCCGTATTTCGCTGATGCGCTGCTCGATCGGGCGTTATCCCTGTCCAAGGACCCGGCGCGCGAAACCGTCATCTTGGTCGCCCATGGGGCCGGGCCCGATGCGGTCAATGACCACTGGCGTGATGTGCTGGCGTCTATCGCCCAGCGGATCCGGTCGGGGAGGGGAGCTCAATTCCGTGCCGTCAAGGTGGGAACCTGGCGCGAGGACTGGCCGGTGAAGCGCGAGCCCGAGGTTGCTGCCATCCGACGCATGGTAGAGGAAGCAACTCGAGACGGGGGGAGGGCGATCGTGATACCAGCCCGAACAACTGGGGTGGGGCCAGAGAAGAGGTTTCTCGCAGGCCTCCCGGTCGAAATCGGGACCGGATTTGCTCCGCACCCTCTCTTTGAGCGGTGGTTCGAGGAGCAAGTGCGCTTGGGAATCTTGCGCTTGTCGGGTGCTGCTGCTCGGTAATTCACATCAGCCAAGCATTAACTCGAAAGAAACCCTTGAGAAACACGCGAGCGGTACGCTTCCTCATGAATGCGTATTGCGTCGTCAGATGAAGGCCGCCTCCGATTGGTTGAAGCGCTGCTCGCCGAGCAGCAATGCATGACCGCGGTGGAGCGTTTCGCTCGCCGAGACGCCAAGGACGATTCCTCGGCAAGACAACGGCTCTACAGCGACCTTATCCCGCTGGAAAAACCCGCCCCTGGAGAGCAGTACGCCTTTGAAGTGGACCTCGATCGCTGTACGGGCTGCAAGGCCTGCGTTACCGGCTGCCACGGCCTAAACGGATTGGACGAGGAAGAAACATGGCGCGGCGTGACGCTGATGCTCGGCGGCTCCCCGAGACTTCCCGTCGTGCAACCAGTGACCGCCTCGTGCCATCACTGCTTGGAGCCCTCATGCATGACGGGTTGCCCGGTCATGGCGTACGAGAAGGATCCCAAGACCGGCATTGTCTTCCACCTGGATGACCAGTGCATTGGCTGCCAGTACTGCTTGTTCATGTGCCCCTACGACGTGCCCCAATTCCTTCCGAAGCGGGGCATCGTGCGCAAGTGCGACATGTGTCGCACGCGCCTGGCCGTCGGAGAAGCACCGGCCTGTGTCCAGTCCTGTCCGACCTCGGCCATTCGCATTCGTTCCATCAAGGCCGAAACCGTGCGACAGGAAAACCAAGCGAAAGGTTTCCTGCCTGGATCTGCGGCGCCTCATCACACCCAGCCCACGACGCGCTACCGCACGTCTTGGTCGCTGCCCGACAACATGCGGCAGGCTGAGCACCAAGTGCTACGCCCTGGGCAGCCACACCTTCCCTTGGTCCTCATGCTCGTGATGACGCAGTTCTCAGTCGGCGCCCTGGCCGCTTTGTGGCTCATCAATGGCTTGCTCACGGGTGCTGCAGCAGGGATTGTACCCTGGGCAACCACCATGGCCGTCGGAATTGGGCTGGCTGGGCTTGCGGCCAGCATCGCGCACTTGGGACGACCGTTGGTCGCGTTCCGGGTGATCCTCGGCCTGAAGACATCGTGGCTGAGCCGAGAGGTCGTGGCGTTGGGAGCCTTTGGGGGCGCCGGAGTGCTGGCCTCACTCGCGGCGTGGGCTCCAGACAAGGTGCCGACCGGGGGGATTGCGATCATGCCCGTGTCTCTACTGCTGGGGGTGCTGGGGATCTACTGCTCGGCACGCGTGTACCAGATCACGCCGCGCGTCCTCTTCGGGCGCTTGACCAACCTTCGGTTTTTCGCGACGGCCACGATCCTGGGCTTGGGCCTTGTACCGATGGCCCTCGCGGTGGCCCTGGTCGCACTTGGAGAGGTCGGTCAGGTAGCGCGCGGCGTCGGGGCGTGGGCATGCCTCATCCTGCCGCTTCTCGTCGTGTTCAAGCTCATCCAGGAAGCTTCAATTTTGAACCCGACTGCCGGCAACCCCAATAGGGATCCCCGCGCTCGCGCCCTCGTGCGCGGTCCTCTGAAAGGCGCGTGGACGCTACGCGTGATCCTCGGAATCATGGGTAGCATCCTGCCACTTGTCGGGCTGGTGCTCTTCCCACAGGAGGATTCCTCGCCTGCGGTATCGGTCATCTTGGCAATTTCTTGCGGGGCGGGGCTCGCGGCCCTAGTCATGGGCGAGCTGATCGAGAGGTACCTGTTCTTTACGGCCTGCCTGCCCCCAAGGACAGCAAGAGAGAGTGCTTGACCATGAAGATGGGGCTTCGCCGTGCGGGTGCCTTTCTTCGCGAGAGGGAAGGCAGGCATTCTGAAGAGCTCAAGCTCGCGCCCTCGGGGTTCGGTCTCGCGATGGTGCCTACTCGGATAACACCCGACGGTACGGTGACAGCGACGTGTGGCTACTGCTCCGTAGGCTGTGGATTGAAGATCCACTTGAGACAAGGGGAGGCGATAAACCTATCCCCCGCCCGGGATTACCCTGTGAACCTCGGAATGGCCTGCCCCAAGGGGTGGGAGTCGCTCACTCCTCTCAAGGCGCGGGACCGTGCGGTGGCTCCACTGCTCAGGGAGGGTAGCGGAGCCCTCCGGCGCGTATCCTGGGACCAGGCGATGCGAGCTCTTGTGACCCGATTCAAGGGGATCCAGGAGCGGCATGGCAAGGCGGCCGTAGCCTTCCTGAGCACGGGACAGATCGTGACGGAGGAAATGGCGTTCCTCGGCGCCTTGGCAAAGTTCGGCATGGGGATACTCCATGGTGACGGGAACACGCGCCAATGCATGGCCACGACGGTGGTCGCCTACAAGGAATCCCTGGGCTTCGACGCGCCCCCTCTGGCTTACAAGGATCTAGAGGAGTCGGACGTCATTTTTCTCTGGGGATCGAACCTCTGTACCGCGCACCCCATCCTCTGGGAGCGCGTCGTCATGAACCGTCACAAGCCGACCGTGGTCGTGGTCGACCCGCGCAAGACAGAGACAGCGTCGGCGGCGTCCGTTCATGTCGCGCTCCGTCCCAAGTCGGACCTCTACCTTCTCTACGGCATTGCCAACGTCCTGATTCGAAACGACTGGATCGATCACGCGTTCATCGCCGAGCGGTCCGTGGGCTTCGAGGCGTTCCGGGAGCACGTGCTGCAGTATTCCCCCGAATGGGTGAGCGAGCACACTGGCGTCCCGGTGAAGGACATCAGGGCGCTTGCGTCGATCATCCACCGAGGGAAACGGGTGTCCTTTTGGTGGACCATGGGAGTGAACCAGGGGCACCAGGCAGTGCGGACGGCGCAGGGGATCATCGACCTCGCGCTCATGACGGGGAACATTGGAAGACCGGGCACCGGCCCAAATTCAATCACCGGTCAATGCAACGCCATGGGCTCGCGCTTGTTTAGCAATACCACCAACCTGCTGGGAGGCCATGACTTCGCGAGGCAGGAGCACCGCCACAAGGTCGCCAGGGTGCTGGGGATAGACGAGGGGCGAATTCCCAGGGACCCTGGCCTGGCATACGACCAGGTTCTAGACGAGGTGCGGGCGGGACGCATTAAGGGGCTTTGGATCATTGGAACGAATCCGGTCCATTCATGGATCGATCGAGGCGGCATCGAGGAATTGCGGCGGAAGTTGGAATTCCTGGTCGTCCAGGACATGTACGCCGGTACCGATACAGCGCGAATTGCCGATCTCGTCCTTCCAGCGGCGGGTTGGGGCGAAAAGGAGGGAACATTCATCAACTCCGAAAGGAGGATCAGCACCTGCAAGAAAGTCGCGAGGGCGCCGGGCGAGGCGTTGGCGGACTTCTCGATCTTCCGGCTCGTGGCCGAGTATTGGGGCGTGGCCGACCTGTTTCAGAAGTGGTCGTCACCTGAATCGGTCTTTCAGTTGCTCAAGGAGCTGTCCAAGGGTCAGCCTTGCGACCTCTCGGGGATCCAGGATTACGCCATGCTCGATGAGAAGGGCGGCATCCAATGGCCATTTCCCGAGGGGGAGGAGAATGCGGAGAAAGAACGCCGTCTCTTCGAGGATCATCGGTTTTTCCATGAGGATGGGCGAGCGCGCTTTTTCTTCGAGGAACCTCGCCCGGTCCCCGAACCGACGAGCGGCGACTACCCGTTGGTCCTCATGACGGGGCGCGGCAGCTCCAGCCAGTGGCACACCCAGACGCGAACCAACAAGTCGGCCGTTCTTCGCAAGCTCTATCCCGACGACGTGTACGTGGAAATGAACCCCGATGACGCGGCGGCGAGAGGCGTGGAAGACGGAGCGACAGTGACGATTTGGTCCCGGCGCGGGAAGATCCAGGCGCGGGCGCTCATCACGAGCTCAATGCAACCAGGTCACGTCTTTATCCCAATGCATTACGAGGAGACAAACGAGCTTACCTGCCCAGCCTTCGATCCGTTATCACGCCAGCCCGCTTACAAGATGAGCGCCGTGCAGGTTCAGAGGAGCACTTGAACGCGTCCCCGGTGGACCCTCACGGGGTAAGTGGGAATTCCCACGGACGGATCGTCGAGGCATTGGCCGGTTTGCAGGTTGAAGCTCTGCTTGTAGAGCGGTGAGGCGATCTTGGGGACGCCCTGCTTGTCCCCGACGATTCCCCGGGACAGGACAAACGCCCTGCTAAAGGGGTCGAAGTTGCTTATGGCGTAGACCGCGTCCTCGCCGAAACGCACGATGGCGACCTGCTGCTCGTTCACCCAGGCGCACGCCGCCGTATCGGGCACGATGTCCTCGAGAGAGCAAGTGTCAACCCATTGTGCGGTGTCGATTTCGGCCAAAGCCTGCATGATTCAACCTCCCCTTGATGACCTTGAGCTTCTCTTCCCAGCGAGCAGGGCGCTTCTGCCCACGCTCGGGAACGTGGATGATGCTCGGATCCGGGCCGTCTGCATTGATGAACGCGCGGAACTGCTTTAGTTTCTCCGGATCCTCAATGGCCGCTTTCCATTCGCACTTGTACGTGCTCACCACGTGCGCCATCTCTGCCTCGAGCTCGGCACACGCGCCTAGCGAATCGTCGATGAGGACCTGCCGCAGGTACTCCATCCCCCCCTCGAGCTTGTTGAACCACGTGGCGGTGCGCTCGAGACGGTCGGCAGTACGGATGTAAAACATGAGAAAGCGATCCAGGATCTTGACCAACGTCTCTTCATCGAGATCGGCCGCCAGGAGCTGGGCATGCTGCGGCTTCATGCCGCCATTACCGCAGACGTAGAGGTTATAGCCCTTCTCCGTGGCAATGACGCCAAAGTCCTTGCCTTGCGCTTCGGCGCACTCGCGTGCGCACCCAGACACCGCGCCCTTGAGCTTGTGCGGGCTCCGGAGCCCCTTGTAACGATTCTCGAGCCTAATTGCCAATCTCACCGAGTCCTGCACGCCATAGCGACACCAGGTGCTCCCCACGCAGGACTTGACGGTTCGCAATGCCTTCCCGTACGCGTGGCCTGATTCAAAGCCGTGGGCGATGAGGTCTCGCCAAATATCCGGTAGCTGCTCGAGACGAGCGCCAAAGAGATCGACGCGCTGTCCCCCGGTGATCTTCGCGTACAGGCTGTACCTCTTTGCCACCCGGCCGAGCGCTGTGAGCTGGTCGGGCGTGACTTCCCCGGCCGGTATCCGGGGAACGACGGAGTACGTGCCATCTCGCTGGATGTTGGCCAAGTAGCGGTCGTTCGTGTCCTGAAGTGGGAGGTGCGACTTCTCGAGCACGTGCTCGTTCCACGCGGATGCGAGGATCGATGCCACGGCAGGCTTGCAGGTCTCGCACCCCTTGCCACGACCATGGCGAGCGATGAGCTCCTCGAAAGTCCTGATCTTGTGGAACCTGACCAAGTGGTACAGTTCCTGGCGGGCGTGCGGGAAGTGCTCGCAGATGTGATTTGAGACGGCGACGCCCGCCTTCTTGAGCTCGCATTTCAAGAGGTCATTAATGAGCGGGACGCACGATCCGCACCCTGTGCCAGCGCGCGTGGTGGCCTTGATCCCGCCCACCCCAGCGGCCTCTTGGCCGGAAATAGCTTGGCAAATGGTTTTCTTGGTCACGTTGTGGCAATTGCAAATCGTCGCGTCCTCGGGCAGCGCGTCGACACCCAACCCCGCAGCCCTGGTCGCCCCTCCTTGCCGTGACGGAAGGATCAAATCCTCGGGGTGCGAAGGAAGCGCAGTGCGATTCTGCAGGAGCTGCAGGAGTTGTCCGTAGCTCGACGCATCTCCAACGAGGACGCCCCCACGGAGCAATTTCTTGTCCGGGCTAATGACGAGCTTCTTGTAGACCCCGGTCACGGTATCGACGAAGCTCACCACGTGGGTGCCGGGCTCGGTCGCATGGGCGTCGCCGAAGGTTGCCACTTCGACGCCGAGAAGCTTGAGCTTGGTGCCCATGTCCTGGCCCGAGAACCGATCGCATCCATCGGTGAGAGTGGATGCCACGACCTTGGCCATGCGATAGCCGGGGGCGACCAAGCCATGCACGTGCGTGCGCCCAGGAAGCAAGGCGCAATCACCCAGGGCGAAAATGTCCGGGTCAGAGGTGAGGCAACGCTCGTCGACGACGACGCCTCCGCGCGAGCCCGTAGCGAGGCCAGCCGCGCGGGCCAGGTCATCACGCGGCTGGATGCCCGTCGAGAAGACCACCATGTCCGTGGCGAGCCCACTGCCGTCGGCGAAACCGATGCCCTCGCAATGCTCACTTGCGATAATTGCGGAGGTTGCCCGTCCGGTGTGGACCCTTATGCCAAGCGATTCAATGGACTTCTTAATCATCTGGCCGCCCGCGTCGTCCACTTGCGCGGGCATTAGCCTTGGCGCGAGCTCCACGACGTGGGTGACGAGCCCCAGGTTCACGAGGGCACCCGCGGCCTCGAGTCCCAAGAGGCCTCCTCCAATGACCACGCCCACCCTGCACCCTTGGGCGTAGGCTTGAATCGCTTCGAGGTCTTCGATGGTGCGGTAAATGAAGCAACCTCGTGCGTCCCGCCCCGGTACGGGAGGAAGTAGGGGGGTGGCGCCAGTCGCAAGGACGAGCTTGTCGTAGGGCACGACGCTGCCCTTGGTCGTAGCCACGGTTTTGGCGTCTCGGTTTATTGCCGAAACAGCTTCCCCGGTACGGATGCTTATGCCGAATCGCTCGTAGAACCCTTCTGGGACTAGGGATAGGTCGTTGGCGGTCTTTCCAGCGAACAGCGTGGACAAGTTGACGCGGTCGTATGCCACCCGCGGCTCTTCGCCCAAGACGACGATGTTCCAGTCCGCATGGTGACCCCCGTCGATGAGAAGCTCGACGAGCTTGTGGCCGACCATGCCATTGCCGACAATGACGAGATTCCGGGGCATTTCCTCACCCAACAAGGAGCATGGGTCAATTTCCCCGATCGGGTGTTTCGCGGCGGTTTCGTCATAGTTAATTTTGATTTCCGTTAAGAATCGAGCGCGGCGGGCCTCGCGTAGCCCTCAATTGCTTTTCTAATCATGGTGATCCTCTTTAGGGCGTCGGCTCATGTCGATTCACCCCCGTCGGTACAAGCTCACCATTCCTCCTCCACGTGAGTGAGACGAAACAGGAGCGGCACCACGAGCTCGACCTGCGGACGACCGAAGTGGCTCGGGAGCGGCGGGAAGGGAGCTGCTCGAGTGACCGCGTTCCTCACCTCGTCGGCGAGGAGCTCCTGGTCCGCGTCGAGGATGGCGACGAAGAGCAGTTCCCCATCTGCGCGGATGCCCAGCTTGGCTGTGACCCGACCTTCGATGCCCAGGCGGCGCGCTGCTTTCGGATAGCTCTTTCGCTCGTCAATCCGCCGCTCCACCGCGCGGAGGTACTCGCCGATGGTAGCGGCGGATCCAGGCCGTTCTTCACCCGCCGTGCTGCCGTCGCCGCCGCCACCCGAGCTGCCGTTCCCATCTCCGGCCGAGGTTTTCCCGTTTTCGACAACCGCCGCGGCGCCGCCCCCCTCGTTCCCATCAATAGCGCCTGGGTCACTGGGCGACAGCGGCAAGGGACCAGGAACGGGGACGGCGGCATGAGCGTCGACCGACGCCGGTGCACTTGCGGCTTCGGTGGGGAGATCTGCTCGTCTCATGCCAGCCGACTTGGGCGCGGGCTGCCGCGAGCGTGCGACCCGTTGGGCCCGGGCTCGCGTGGTTCGCAGGGCGGTGGGAGCCGGTCCGGTCGCCATGGCTCCTTTCTCGCGCGCCGTGTTCTCTGCGGCGAAAGGCACAATGGCTACGACGATCTGCCCTTTCGACTCCGCTGGCGGCGCTGCCTGGTTCCCAAGGAAAGCACCCGCTGCTGCCGCGATGGTGGCGTGGCAGAGGGCCGAAAGTGCGAAGCAAGAACCGAGGTAACGCATCGTTACTCCGTCTGGGTGGCCGGCGTCGGCACCTGCGGCTTGCCTGGTACGCGGCCATGTGCACGGCGCTTGTGACGCCGCCGAAGAAGCGGAACGAGCCAGAGATAGATGCCGGTCGCCAGTCGGTGCCCCACTTCATGAAATTGAAATTCATTATCACGAGTAGCGCGCGGCGGTTCAACCTGTCAATGCCGTGCCCGGCGAGCGTACGCCCGACCTCCGGCCAGTGCGCGGGGGCAGGGTGGCGATCACGGCGCCGAGCCGAAGACGTCGCGCCAGGGCGACGTGATCGAAGCCGACCCCTGCACCGAAAACAGAAACAGCCCCCCTCGGAGATGCTGCCCTATCCGTGCCCAGGGCCGGAATCGAACCAGCGACACGAGGATTTTCAGTCCTCTGCTCTACCGACTGAGCTACCTGGGCGAAGTGCCCAGCGTTTTTAGACGGACCGGAATTCCTCGTCAAGTGTTTTGATTGCTCCTTTCGGCATGTAACCCGGCGCCGATCTTGATAGCCTCCGCCAGGATGGATCTCGAGTCGGCGCTACGTGGCACCTTTGGCCTGGATGGGTTTCGACCAGGCCAGCGAACGGTCATTGAGTCGGTGCTTTCTGGTCGACCCACCGTCGCGGTGATGCCCACGGGAGCAGGGAAATCCCTTTGCTACCAACTTCCCGCACTGGTCGCTGGGGGGACTTCCCTTGTCGTGTCGCCGCTCATCGCGTTGATGAAAGACCAGGTGGACGCTCTCGTGTCTCGTGGCATCTCGGCAACCGCAATTACCAGTGCCCAGTCCCCCCAAGAGCAGGCGATGCGCCTCACGGACCTGGCCAGCGGCCGCCTTCGCCTCGTGCATGTCGCACCAGAGCGGTTCAAGAGCCCGCGCTTCGAGGAGGCGCTGGACCGAATAGGGCATGAATTTTCCCTGCTGGCCATCGACGAGGCGCACTGCATTTCCGAGTGGGGGCATGATTTCCGTCCCGACTACCTGCGCCTCGGTGGCTGCGTGGCACGATGGCGACCAAAACGGCTCGTGGCGCTCACGGCCACTGCCACGCCCGAGGTACAGCGGGACATCGTACGCCAGCTCGGGATGAAGGACCCCGCCGTGTTCGTGCGTGGCTTCGATCGGCCGAACTTGCGGTTCTCGGTGGAGCGCGTGGCGGGGGTGGCCGCCAAGGTCGAGCGGCTCAAAGAAATCGTCCGTGGCCGAGCGGGTGGATCGGCGCTCGTCTATGCGGCCACCCGCAAGAATGCCGAGGCCCATGCGAGCGCGTTGGCTGATTCAGGGCTCCGGGCAGCGTGCTACCACGCGGGCATGGAGGACGAGGCGCGGTCCCGGGTCCAGGACCGCTTCATGTCGCACGATCTCGAGGTGGTGGTCGCGACCAATGCATTCGGCATGGGCATAGACAAGGCTGACGTCCGCCTCGTCGTCCACGCCGACATCCCACGTAGCCCCGAGGCGTACTACCAAGAGGCTGGGCGCGGTGGACGCGACGGGGCGCCGGCGTCGTGCGTGCTCCTGTTCCAGCACGGCGACGTCAGGCTGCAGGAGTTCCTGATTGACGCGAGCTACCCGTCGCTGGAACTCATGCGAGCCATGTGGAAGCTGGTGCGCGACGACCCGCGCCTGGGGCGAAGCGCCGGGCTGCTCCATCGCCACCTGCCGGGAAACCCAAGCGATGCTGCCGTGCAGGCCGCGACTCGGTTCTTGCTCAAGGCCGGCTACATGCGGGAGAACGACGGCGTGCTCGAGGCCGTGCGCGCCGGCGACGATCCATCCCTTCCGGCGCCGGCACCGATCGACGCCGAGGCCTTCAAGGCGCGGGCGGAGATGGAAAGGCAGAAGCTACGGAAAGTCGTGGACTATGCCTATTCGGCGGGGTGCCGCAGGCGCTTCCTCTTGGCTTACTTTGGCGACGAAGACGCAGGGCATGTGTCTTGTGAAGGATGCGACAACTGCTCGGAAGCAGCGCGAGTCGTCCTAGGGCCGACCGAGGAGGCCTGGGTTCGTGCGGTGCTCTCCTTGGTCGAGTGCCTGCGCGGACGTTTTGGACGAAAGCGATTGGCTTCGATCCTCGTCGGCGAGGAAAGCGATCCACGCCTCGAGGACTGCCCAGAGCGAGGGGTGCTCCGCGGTAAGGGCGAAAAACATGCCTTGGACCTCCTGCGGGCCGTGGAGGGGGCAGGCCTGGTCGCCGTGTCGCCCGGAGAGTATCCCACCGTTCAAATCACGCACGAAGGGCGGCGGGTGGTCTTCGGCGGCGCCTTGCCCCGGCTCCTCCTGCCGCCCGAAGGTGGGAAGGCGAGCAGACAGCGTCGCGCTAAGGTGCGTCCCCCCGCGACAGCGACGGCTGCAACGGCACATGAACCCGTCGACCAGGCGCTCGCCGAGGAGCTTCGCAGGTACCGCCAGGAAATGGCTCGGCGAGAATCCGTGCCTGGCTACTGCATCTTTGACAACAAGACGCTCGAGGCCATAGCCCGCGCGCGTCCTCGGGCAATCGCCGACCTGCAAGTGGTTCCCGGAATGGGACCTATTAGAACCCAGAAATACGGTGAAGCGATCGTTGGCCTGGTACAGGCTAGCCTATCGCAGGCAAGCGCGGGCACCTTCTCTCCAGGTGGGAAAGCGGAGGGAGACT
This sequence comes from Deltaproteobacteria bacterium, assembly GCA_016210055.1. Taxonomy (GTDB): domain Bacteria; phylum Myxococcota_A; class Polyangia; order Haliangiales; family SHYZ01; genus JACQUZ01. Next base: position 42,436 of record JACQUZ010000166.1, read on the forward strand.
CCAAGCTCGGTCTTCATGCGGGTGTTGCAGACACGCCGGTTACCGACGTGTAGATCGGCCATGTCGGTGCTCACCGACTCAATCGGGACCGACGGCGGCGGCGCCACGCCGAGCAGGGCGGCAACACCGTCTGCGTGGGCCCTCGCGGTTTCTGGTTGATCGTCCGCGACGAGGTACACGTGCCGCACCAAGCACGTCGCGGTGCTCGCGGCCACGATGGCGCTCACGAGGTCTTCCACGTGGATGCGGCTGAAGTAGTTCGAACCATCGCCTACAACGCGGTAGCCGCCGGCCCTGATGCGCGGGACAATTCCCCGTCCGGGTCCATAGATCGCGGCGATGCGGAGCGCCGCGGCGGAGAGGCCATGCTCGGCAGCCGCCTCGAAGTACTCGCGCTCCATGGCGAGCCTCGCGTGACCACGGGGCGTGTCCGGCGACGTGGGCGTGTTCTCTTCGATCCAGCTTCCGTCGCCGCGTGGGTAGACGGCTGTAGACGAGAGATACACCACGCGGCGGCAGTGGGCTCTTGCGGCCGCTCGGACCACGGCACGGGCATGGGGCGCGGCGCCTCGCTCGGTCGGGATGGAGTCGACCAGGATGAAACCCTGGGGAAGCCACCCGTCCATGGCACCCGGGACCCGAGGGTCGGCGACACGGGAAGCGAGCCCAAGTCGAGCGAGCTCGGCGGCTCGCCCCTCATTCCTGACCACGCCGATAACTTGGTCGGCGCCTGTCGCCCCGCAGGTCGGTGAATCCGGGACCCGCCCGAGCAGCCGAGCCGCGAGGTGTTCACCGGTATAGCCGCACCCCAAAATAACCCAGGAAGACATGCGCCAAGCCATACCATGAGGTACGATGGTGCACACATGGGGACGCGAATCGGCATTGCCTGCGTCGTGCTTGCCTGCGCCCGTCCGCCTGCGCCGATTGCACCCGTGCCTCCCGTGGAAGTAGATGACCCCGCGGCCCGAGCCGAGCTCGTCGCTCCAGCCCTCGACGGCTATCGGGCGGCCTTCACGATCAGCTACTCCGGGGCTCGCATTGGTGAGGCGCGCGAGCGTTTTGTTTCTCACGGGGCGGCCGCTGGCGGTTACCGGTTTGAGCGCACGGAGCGAATCATCGTGCGGCGGGGCGGCGTCGCGGCGCCGTCTTTCACCCAGGTTGAAATCGACGTGGATCGTTCACTCACGGCACGTCGAATCCTCGTTCGCAGGCAGACAGGCACACTGACCACGGAGTTCCGAGCGAGCCGGCTGGTCGACGGTGGTTGGCGAGTCTCTCATGGCAAGGCATCCTCCCGCCTCGTCGACGGGGCCGCAGTGCCGTCGACACTCGTCCCGCTTCTCGTCGCGGCTTCTGGGGCATGGCCGGGTCGCGCTTTTGATGGCCCTGTTCTCATGGAGGGAGCAGGAATGGCCGCAGCGCGACTCGTCGTGGACATCCGTGACGATCGACGGGTGGCACACGGCACCCTCTTGACTGCGGCAGGGATCCTGAGGGCGCGGGCTCTGCTCGATAAGCGCGGGTTTCTCGTTTCTGCCGGTGGAGAAAAGGGGGTAGCGAGTCGGCGCGTGGACGAGCAGGAACTCGCCCTTCCCTTTGATCCGCCTGAGATCGTCGAGTCATCCGCCCTCAAAGTCGCCGGAAGCAGCTCGGGGCAGGGGGGCCTCCACCTGCTCGTCCACGGGGCGCGAAGACCGCCGCCGGTTATCCCGGAAATCCCCGAGCAAAGCGTGACGCTCTTGCCTGGAGGAGCGTGGGACGTGCGAATCGAGCAGGCCACGGAAATTCCGGGGATCGGCGAGATTCACGAGCGGTCGACCTACGTGTCCCAGCTTCTTATCGACGACTTGGCAGTGTTTTCACTGGCTCCCGAGGACTCGCTTGTCGTGGGTCGGGGCGACTGCACGGCTCACGCCATCGTTCTCAAGAAACTGCTCGAGGAAAAGGGATACGAGACCCGCCTGGCTACCGGGTACCTTCTGGGGGACGGGGCACTTGGGCGCCATCGCTGGGTACTGGTCAAGGTAGGACGGCGGTGGATCGGAGTCGATCCGACCACGGAACAGGTGCCCGTGGCGCCGAACCTCTTGGCCTTGGCGGTCCACGGCTCCAGCCTCGACGAGCTTGCTTTTGTCGACGAGGTTGCCTTTGCCGGGTTGGACGCGGCAGAAGTACGACACGTCCCTTAAGCCCTTGCGCAGGGCGATGACTTCCTTTATTACACAGGAAATGTTTACTCGGGCGGTAGCTGCGTGCGTGTTCGTGGCGGCGCTGGTCGCGCAAGCTGCGGACGTACACGCCTACGAGCCTACATGCTCCATCGAGTGGATATCGGTCCCTCCGTGTATCCCCGGCGATACGGCCTGCGTGACGCGGATCGATGCAGGATTCGAGAATCCTGCCCCAGATTGTGCGATTCCTGAGCTTCTCCCCGACCTCGACTGCGAGGACGCGCGTTTTGCCTTGTCCCCATGGCTCGCTGGACTGCTTGGGCTCTGCGACGCTCCATTTGGGCTCGGCATTAGGGTTGGCGTGGGGCGGCATTTCGTGCTCACGCGGATCATCGGCAGGCGTCCATTTCGGCCCCTTCCTGCTCGCCCCATGGCCATGCGTGGCGATGCCAGTCCAGGGCACGTGCCCCCTCCGAGGGATCTTTTCCGCGCAGGTGCCGAGCCGGGAGCTCTCATCGATGTGGAGCTGCTCGCACCCAGTGGGAAGGCCGCGATCTTGTGGCTCCCAGGGGAAATGCGGGAAGGCGCCGGTTACTCCCGACGAATCGACCGTCCCCCTCGGTTTTCCTAGTGTCTTCAAGCGTTTATTCGTGTAAAGGAAAAGCTCTGCATTGCCTCCGCGCGCCTTGCGCAGAGGATGAAAGGATTTGTCATGAACAAGGGAGCAGCATTAGTTGCCGTACTCGTTGCCTTCTTGGCCGGGTACTTCGTCCGTGGGTTTACCGGAAAGACAGGCGACGGCGGACCGGCCAGTTCGGCTGGCTTCGCTGGTGGCGCGAGCGTTGAGGAGCAGGAACGGTCGCTAGGTCCAGGAAATCCTCAGTCGACTCGCCAACGCGTCCTCGTCGGTCCAGCTGACGCGGTCAAGGGACCTGCGGACGCTCTCGTCACCATCGTCGAGTTCTCTGACTTCGAATGTCCCTTTTGCAGCCGTGCGGGGGACACGGTCAACCAAATCGCCGCCGCCTACCCCAAGGACGTGCGGATCGTCTTCAAGCACAATCCGCTCCCCTTCCACAAGAACGCCACGCCCGCTTCCCATGCTGCCCTCGCCGCTGGCGAGCAGGGGAAGTTCTGGCCGATGCATGACAGGCTGTTCAAGAACCAAAAGGCACTTGAGCGCTCGAGCCTGGAGCAATACGCCCAGGAATTGGGATTGAACATGGGCAAGTTCAAGGCTGCGCTAGATTCCGAGAAGTACAAGAAGCAGATCGAGAGCGACATGGCGCAGGCTGCTCGGGTGGGAGCGCGCGGCACGCCGACGTTTTTCGTGAACGGCACCGTGGTGCGCGGCGCACAGCCGTTCGAGCAGTTCAAGACGACGATCGAGAATGAGCTCAAGTTCGCTCGCGAGCTCATGGCGCAGAAGAAGATCGCGGCTGCCGCGGTTTACACGGAGCTCATGCGCGACGCCAAGGTGGGCGCTCCGACGCCTCCACCGCAGCAACCGATTGGCTTCCCGGATCCGGCCAAGACCTACAAGGTTCCTGTGGGTAACTCGCCCGTCAAGGGGAGTGCCAACGCTAAGCTGACCGTCATCGAGTTCTCTGACTTCGAGTGTCCATTCTGCTCTCGTGTGGGTCCGACCCTCATCGAACTCGAGAAAAAGTACGGCAAGGAAATCCGCATCGTGTGGAAGAACCAGCCGCTTCCATTCCACCAGAAGGCCGTGCCCGCGGCCGAAGCTGCGATGGCGGCGCACGAGCAAGGGAAGTTCTGGGAAATGCACGACAAGCTCTTCCAGAACCAGCAGGCGCTCGATCCCGCTGCGCTCGATAAGCATGCGAGCGAGCTGAAGCTCGACATGAGGAAGTGGAAGGCTGCGGTCGAGAGCCACAAGTACAAGAAAGCGATCGACGAGGACATGGCGCTAGCGAGCCAATTTGGCGTGCGCGGGACCCCCTCGTTCTTCATCAACGGACGTCCGCTTCGGGGCGCGCAGCCGCTCGACATGTTCGTGAAGCTGTGCGACGAAGAGCTCGCCAAGGCAAGTCAGCTCGTCGCCAAGGGCGTGGCTCCAAGCCAGCTCTATGACGAGATCATTAAGAACGGCGAGACCAAGGTGGAGGCCGCTCCGCCGGCCCGTCCGTCCCCTGGCGAGCCGGATCCCAACTCGGTGTACAAGCTCGAGGTCCAAAGCAGCGACCCCGCTAAGGGACCAGCCACCGCAAAGGTGACCATCATCGAGTTCTCTGACTTCCAGTGCCCGTTCTGCTCCAAAGTGGTCCCCACGCTCACGCAGCTTACCGACAAGTATCCAAAGGATGTGCGCGTCGTGTTCAAGCACTTGCCTCTACCCATGCACCCACAGGCGCCTCTCGCGGCCCAGGCCACGATGGCTGCCCACGAGCAGGGGAAGTTCTGGCAGATGCACGACAAGATCTTCGAGAACCAGAGGGGTATCGACCGCGCCTCCGTTGAGAAGTGGGCGGCAGAAATTGGCCTTGACGTGAACAAGTTCAAGGCCGCGCTCGACAGCAACAAGTACAAGGCGCACGTGGATCAGGACGCAGCCCTCGCCGCCAAGTTTGGCGTGAACGGCACGCCGTCGTTCTACATCAATGGCCGCTACATGTCTGGCGCGCTCGATTTCGCGGCGTTTGAGTCCAAGGTCAAGGACGAGATCGCCAAGGCCGACGCGCTCCTCGCCAAGGGCGTGAGGCCGCAGGAGCTCTACGCCACCATCATCAAGGATGGCAAGACTTCGGTGCAGGCGGGCCCCGCCCCGGGGATGCCGCCGGCGGACACCACGGTCTACAAGGTCGACGTCGGCAATTCGCCCGCCAAGGGGAACCCCAAGGCGCCCGTGACGATCGTCGAGTTCTCGGACTTCCAGTGTCCGTTCTGCTCGCGCGTGGTACCTACGGTCCACCAGATAGCCAAGGCTTATCCGAACGAGGTGAAGATCGCGTTCAAGCAGCTCCCACTGCCGATGCACCCGAACGCTCCGCTCGCCGCACAGGCGTCGCTGGCGGCGAACGAGCAAGGGAAGTTCTGGGAGATGCACGACAAGCTGTTCCAGAACCAGCAGAGCCTGGACCGGGCTTCGATCGAGAAATACGCCACCGAGATCGGCCTGGATCTCGGCAGGTTCAAGGCTGCGCTCGACAGCCGCAAGTACGAGGCCGCTGTTCAGGCCGAGATGAAGCAGGCGGAGTCTGCCGGAATCAGCGGCACGCCGACCTTCCTCATCAATGGCCGCAAGGTCGCTGGCGCTCTGCCGTTCGAGGCGTTCAAGTCAATCATCGACGAGGAACTCGCCAAGGCCAAGAAAGGCCCCGTTCAGGCGGCTGGCGCTGGGCCGAAGGGGAAGTAAGGGCAAGGGCAATCATCTGAAATAGCTGAGTTGGAAATCGAAGGGGCGCCAAGATCAACTTGGCGCCCCTTTTTATTCGGATAGGATGCAGGCCGATGACGCGGACGCTCTGGATCGGGTTTCTCCTGGCATTACTCCTCGGTTGCGCGCGCAAGGTGCCGCCAAAGGTGCCCCAGGCAGGCACCGCCACGGAGTACGTGGCCTGGTGGAGCATGGGCGACAAGGGGATGACCTCTTGGATCCAGGCAACCGAAGCAGGGTTTGGCCGGGTTGCGGAGCGGGAAGGCTTGGTGAAGCCCGGGCCTCACGGGCTCAGCAAGGTAGATCCCAAGCAGCCTGGCGACCTTGGAGCTCCAGCCGACGCACCCGGGGCGGTGCGGAAGTTTTGGGAATCGAACCCCAGCGCCGTTCCCGTGGCCTGGATTGAAGTCCCGTCGGGCCAGGAGCATGAGTCGTGGCTCGCGGCATTCCTGGTCGCGGATTCACGCGAACCCGTCGCAATGGCGATTGCGCCACGGGAAAACGTGTCGCTCGAGGAGCTCGAGAAAGCGCTCGGGCCGGGCAACCCGCAGTCGGAGCGGGTACGCGTCATGGTTGCCAGGCGTGATGTCCAGAAGGGACCTGCGACCGCACCGGTGACCATCGTCGAGTTCTCGGACTTCCAGTGCCCGTTCTGTCGGAAGGCTGCCGGCACGACGTCGCAGCTCCTGGCCGAATTCCCTGGGATCGTTCGCTTGGTGTTCAAGCACAACCCGCTCCCCTTTCATCCTCATGCCATGTTGGCGGCTCAGGCTTCTCTCGCCGCCGGCGAGCAGGGGAAGTTCTGGGAGATGCACGACAAGCTGTTCGCCGCGCAGAGCTCCATGGATCGCGAGGCGATCGAAAAGCACGCCCAGGAGCTTGGCTTGGACATGGACGCTTTTCGCGAAGCTGTGGACTCGGAAAGGTACAAGCCGCAGGTCGAGGCGGACATGGCGCAGGCCGCAAGACTTGGAGCGACGGGCACCCCCACGTTCTTCATCAACGGCAAGGTTCTGACTGGGGCGCAGCCGCTCGAGGAGTTCAGGCGAGTGATCAACGAGGAGCACTCGTCGGCGGTGCTGTTCATGACCAAGAAGCAAGTCTCCGCGGAAAATCTATACGACGAGCTCATGCGCGATGCGCGTGTCGGCGCGGCGGAAAGGCCGAGCCCTCGCCCCGTGGTCGCGGCAGATGCAGCGACGGTATACAAGGTGCCCGTGGGCGGCGCCCCGGTGCTCGGCGAGCCAGGCGCGAAGCTCACGATCATTATCTTCTCAGACTTCGAATGTCCTTTTTGTGCCCGCGTGGAGCCCACGCTCGCCCAGCTTCGGGCCAAGTACGGTGCCGACCTGCGTCTCGCATGGAAGAACCTGCCGCTCCCATTTCATCCGCACGCCGCCTTGGCAGCGGAGGCTGCGTTGGCAGCCAACGAGCAGGGCCAGTTCTGGGCGTACCACGACCGCCTATTCCAGAACCAGCAGGCCCTCATGCGCGCGGACCTCGAGGCGCATGCTGCCGCCCTGAACCTCGACATGGCGAAGTTCAAAGAGGCCTTTGACAGCGGGAAGTTCAAGAAGAACCTCCAGGAAGACGGCGAGCTTGCGCAGCGATTCGGGGTCCGGGGGACACCTTCGTTTTTCATTAATGGCCGTCCCCTGCGTGGCGCACAGCCCCTGGAAGCCTTCGTGTCGCTCTGTGACGAGGAGCTCGCCCGTGCCAACGCTCTTCTCGCCACGGGCGTCCAGCGCCAACGGCTCTACGACGAGCTCGTCAAGGACGGCGAAACAAGGGTCGAGGCCCGAGCGGAGCGCCGGCCTGGTGAACCAGACCCCGACACGGTGCACGCTGTCGAGATTTCGCCCGATCATCCATCCCTTGGCCCGAAGAAAGCTGCCGTAACCATCGTCGAGTTCTCGGACTTCCAGTGCCCGTTCTGCGGCCGGGTGGCGCCGACGCTCCGAGAGCTACGAAAGAAGTACCCCAAGGACGTCCGCATCGTGTTCAAGAACCTCCCCCTGTCCATGCATCCGGACGCCTTCCTGGCTGCCGAGGCGGCCTTGGCCGCGGGCGAGCAGGGGAAGTTTTGGCAGATGCACGACAAGCTCTTCGAGAACCAGGCGCGCCTGGGTCGCGAGGACCTCGAGGCCTACGCAAAGCAGCTTGGGCTGAACATGACCAAGTTCAAGGCAGCCCTGGATGACCACAAGTTCAAGGACAAGGTCGACCGAGACCTCGCAGAGGCGACGCGACTCCACGTGAACGGAACGCCATCCTTCTTCATCAACGGCCGCTTCCTGGCGGGCGCCATGCCCTTGGAGACGTTCGTGGCTCGCTGCGAGGCGGCGCTGGCCAAGGTCAAGAAATAGGGCAGAGCTCCCGACAGGTCGGCAGTTCCGAGGCATTCCGCCCCAGTTCTGGGCAATCGATTTCTCACCCCACTGGCGCTTTCTAAGGCTCTCGTCAGCCCCTCCGATCGAGTCACGATTGGAGGAACAGACAAGATGCGGCGCCTTTGGTGGTTGCATGTAGGTCTTGCCATTGGAACCCAGCTCGGCTGTAGCGACGATAGCCCTCCACGCGACGAAACGATGACCACCAGCCAGGGAACACAGTACCTGGCGCATGAAGTGGTCGTTCGTCGCATGCCGGGCGTAGACGACGCGCTGTTCCGCCGGCACATCCGGCTGATCGGCGGGAAGATCGTCGACGACAAGAGCCTTCTTGCCAGCGACTTGGGCTATTTCCGCGTCGAGCTTCCCACCAGCACCACGGCCGACCAGGCGATTTCTCGCCTGGTGGCTGCGGGCGCCGCTGAGCGAGCCGATCGAAACTACGTCATCGACCAGATCGCGACGCCGAGCGATCCCTACTACGGCCAGCTCTGGGGGATGGCGAAGATAGGCGCACCCAAGGCATGGGATCTCACGACGGGCTCGTCGGAAGTGGTGGTGGTGGTCAGCGACACCGGCGTCGACTTCGCGCACCCGGACCTCGCGGCGAACGCCTGGCGGAATGATCGCGAGGTGCCGGGCAACGGCAAGGACGACGACCAGAACGGCCATGTCGACGACGTCGGTGGTTGGGACTGGGTGAATAGCGACAACAACCCCACCGACGACCATGGTCACGGAACGCACGTGGCGGGGACGATCGGCGCCGTTGGAAACGACGGCTACGGCGTGGCCGGAGTGAACTGGAAGGTCCGCATCGTGGCGCTGAAGATCTTGTCCGCCGGTGGTTCTGGGACCCTCTGGAATGGCGCCCAGAGCATCTTGTACTCGGCAAGAATCAAGGCGCGCGTCGTGAATGCGAGCTGGGGCTGCACGGGCTGCTACGCGAACTACCTGGAAGACGCCATCCGTACCCTTGGCGAGGCCGGAGGCCTTTTCGTGGCCGCGGCGGGGAACAACGGCACGGACAACGACTCTACGCCTCACTACCCGTCGTCGCACGTGAACCCGAATGTCGTCGCCGTGGCCGCGACTGACTCGTCGGACAACATGGCGTACTTTTCAAACTACGGCGCGACGAGCGTCGACCTTGCGGCTCCGGGCGTGGGGATCCTGAGCACCCTGCCTGGCGGGAAGTTCGCCTCGTGGAACGGTACCTCCATGGCGACGCCTCACGTGGCGGGTGCCGTGGCTCTCTACCTTGCGATGCGTCCCAGCGCGACCCACGAGGAGGTGAAGGCTCGCCTTCTTTCGACTGTGACGCCGCTGACCGTTCTTAAGGGGAAGATGGTGTCGGGGGGGCGTCTCTCAGTCGAGCGACTCCTTACGGAAGACAGCATGCCGCCCGCTGCGCCTACGGGGGTTTCTGCCGTGGCAGGGGCGCGCAGCGACGTCACGGTCTCGTGGAACGCGAGCCCGGAAAAGGACGTGGCGATGTACCGGGTGCGCCTCGGCACCGCACCTGGAGACTATCCGCAGTCGCGGGACGTGCCCAAGACGGAGACGAGCACGAGGATCGAGGGCCTCCAGAATGGAACCCGCACGTTCTTCGTCGTCCACGCCATCGATGGGGCAGGGAACATGAGCCCCGCGTCGGCCGAAGTGAGCGCGACGCCCAAGGACGGGACTTCACCTCCTCAGGTGGTGGATCTGGCCGCAGCGCCGGTGCCCGGAGAGCCCACATCGGGCTTCGTGGTGTCGGCGAGCGGTGAGTTCTCGGACTACTACGCCGCCGAGCACGCATTTGACGGCAGCCCGGACACCACGTGGATCACTCCGCCCCGTCCTGCCCCACAGGAGGAGCAGGTCGTCGCGCTCTTGAACAAGCCCTATTTCATTGACCGCGTGGAGCTCCTGCCGAGCGCGGCGTATCCAGAGTTCTTCCCGGTCGATTTCGATATTGACGTGTCCAAGGACGGCGCGGCGTGGACGACCGTCGGAGGAATGCGCAACGCCCAGGCCTCTCCATTCGAGCCGCAGGTCATCGTGTTCTCACCGACGTGGGGGGAATCCATTCGCCTCCGGGTCCTCAAGAGCTACGAGCACCCGTCGGGCTTCTTCTACTCGGGCCTCTCCGAGCTCTTGGTACGCGAGGTCTCGGGCTCGCCCGACGCCCTGGCGCTCACGTTTACGGCGCCCGGCGACGACCCAGGGGAAGGAAAGGCGGAGCGGTATGACATCCGTCGGTCTGGCGAGCCCATCGATGAGGCCAGCTTCGCTACCGGCGTCTCGGTCACGGGGCCAATCCCGAAGGCCGCAGGCCTGCAAGAGACCGTCCTGGCATCTGGCTTGGCCTACGAGACACGTTACTACTTCGCGCTCAAAGCCCATGACGAGGCGGGGAACGTCTCGCCCCTGTCCAACGTGGCCAGCGCTCAGACGGTGGTCATGCCTCCATCGACCGTCGGGGATCTCGCCGTGGCCGCCACGGGCGACGGTTCCGTTACCCTCACGTGGACCGCGCCCGGCGGTGACGGTGCCAAGGGGCAGGCCGCGCGCTATGAGCTCCGCCATGCCGAGGTTCCCTTGACCGCCGGCAACTTCCCAGAGGCTACCCTCGTGGAGGGCGTGGCGCGGCCCGCCGCCGCTGGATCGACCGAAACCCACCAAATCACTGGGCTGGTGAACGGGCGCCTCATCTATTTCGCCCTGCGCGCCATCGACAACGCGGGGGCTGCCGGAGGGCTCTCCAACGTGGTCGCCGCAAAGCCCCAGGATGGCCCCGACGCGGTTCCGCCAGAGGCGGTGCGCGATCTCTCGGCGCAGCTCTCGATCGCGAGCGTGAAACGGCAGGTCACGGCCCTCTCGGCATCGAGCGGAGTCGGCGGCACCTTTGGGGCAGGCAAGATCGTGGACGGGTCCCTCGCCACCAACTGGCTTGTAGGAGGAGGCGCACGCGACAAGGTCGAATGGTTCGTCGTCGACCTGGCCGCCGTGGAGCCGCTCGTCAAGTTCCGTATCCATCCTTCGACCGTGGGATGGTACGTGTCGTTCCTCCCCGAGGACTTCGAGATCCAGGTCAGCATCGATCAGCTCAACTGGACGCCCGTCGTCCACGTCGAGGGGTTGGCTGGCCGGTTCGCCGACTGGCTCGAATACGGCATCCCGGTCACGCATGCCCGGTACGTGCGCTTCTACGTGACCAAGCATGGCCCTTCGTCACCGAACACCAACCCCGTGGCGTGCTGCTGGTACACTAGCCTCGCCGAATTCGAGACGTACACGCTGACCCCGTCGCTCGAGGCCGACCTGACCTGGGTGGCGCCCGGTGACGACGGGTACGTGGCCACGGCGGCAGCTTATGACGTTCGCCGCGCCCTCGCGCCGATCACCGACGAGAACTTCTCGTCGGCGACGCAGGTGCCTTCAAAGGCGCCGCTGCCCGGCGGGAGCCTCGAGCTCCTTCGCGTCCCCGACCTGGAGCTCGAAGAGACCCACACCTTTGCCCTCAAGGCTCGCGACGAGGCGGGCCTCACGAGCGGGCTCTCCAACGTGGCCTCGCTGAAGACGCCCGGGGTGCCGCCTTCGCCAATCACAGATCTCGTGGTGGTCAAGGCCACCGTTTCGTCGGTCGAGCTCGCGTTCACGGCGACCGGAGACGACGGAGCCGTAGGCACTGCCACTTCCTACGACTTGCGTTTTTCCAGGGAGCCCGTCACGCCGGAGAGCTGGGACAGGGCGTTCCGCGTGGCAGGGATCCCAGCTCCCAAGCCATCGGGTGAGCGCGAGACGCTGCTCGTCTCGGGGCTTGCTTCGAACACCGTCTACTACTTGGCCATCAAGGGGATCGATGACTGGGGGCAGAGCTCGCTCCTTTCCAACGTGGTGGCCATCGAGACCCTCGACGGCGTTGCACCCAATGCGGTCACCGATCTCGTCGCTGCACCCGTGGACCCGCGGTCCTCGCCTCCCTTGGCCATGCGTGTCGTCGAATCCAGCGGCGCCTATTCGCCCGACACCGAGGCGGACAACCTGGTGGACGGTGACCCAGGAACCGCGTGGGTGTCTGCCGGGAGCGCCCAGGCAGGGACAGAGATGGTCCGCTTTGACCTCGGCGGTGAGCGCAGGCTCGGTCGCCTAAGGCTCCTCGGTGCGAGCGGATATCTCGACCTGTTTCCCGAGGCGTTCCGGCTGGAGGTCAAGGCCTCGGCAACGAGTGATTGGAAACCCGTCGTGGTCGACTCCGGTCTGTCCACCACGGGCGACTGGGAGGAATGGCAGATCGGCGCTGTCCTCGCCGTGCAAGCGCGTCTCGTCGTCACCAAGACCCGGCCGTGGGCTGGCAAGTATTACACCGCCCTGGCCGAGGTGCAGCTCCATGAGGACCCTACCGATTACTCGCGCGTGCGCTTGGCGTGGACTGCGCCTGGGGATGACGGGGACAAGGGGACCGCGGCCCGCTACGAGATCCGGCGCAAGGCTACCCCGCTTGCCGAGGACACGTGGAGCGATGGCGTGGGAGTCGACGCCCCAGTGCCTCAGCCCGCAGGGTACCTGGAGCGTCTCGAGGTAGCGGGCTTGGCCCCCGAGACGACGTACTGCTTTGCCCTGCGCGCAGAAGATGAGCGAGCGAACCGCTCCGCGCTCTCCAACTCGCCCTGCACCAAGACGCCAGGACTTCCGCCGTCGACGATCACGGACCTGGCCGTCGCGCGCGTGGGCGCGACCTCGGTGGGGCTCACGTGGACGGCTCCGGGGGCCGACGGCGTCGTGGGCCAGGCGGCCGCATACGAGCTCCGCATGTCCTCGAGCCGAATCCACGCCAGCAACTGGGGAAGTGCCATCCCCGTCGAGGGGTTGCCCAAGCCCGAGGCCGCTGGCACGCCACAGCAATACGATGTCACGGGCTTGAATGGCCTTACGACCTACTATTTCGCCCTGCGGGCGGTGGACTCGTCCGGTATCCCAGGCGTGGCGTCGAACAACGCGATCGCGACCACGCTCGACGACGTTCCCCCGGCGGCCATCAGCGACCTGGTCGCGACCACCAACACGTCCGCGTGGGGGAGCCTCATCTTGTCCTGGACCGCTCCGGGTGACAACGGCCAAAGCGGGCAGGCGTCGCGCTATGATCTGAGGGTATCGCGCCAGCCGATCACGCCAGACAACTACGCGTCGGCCAATGCGATCCCGATTTCGTCCCCCAAGCCTGCTGGCCAGGGCGAATCGGTCAAGATAACCGGCCTGGATCCCGAAGCGCTCATCTACGTCGCGCTCAAGGCCGTGGACGCCGAGGGGAACGCGTCTCGCCTCTCCAACGTGGCGTTGGCACGCACGCGAGACGAGGTGCCTTCGCAGGTCACCGACCTATCCGCCGCAGGAAGCGGGAGCACGTCGCTCGTGCTCAAGTGGACGGCGCCAGGGGATGACGGCGCCAAGGGGACGGCGACGAGCTACGAAATCCGCACCTCGACGAGCCCGATTACCGAGAGCCTGTTCAGCATGGCCACCAAGGTGGCGAGCCCGCCCGTGCCGGCACCGGGCGGCAGCGCGCAGGAGTTCGTCCTGGATGGGCTTTCGCCGGGCAGGACCTACTACGTGGCGCTCAAGGCCGTCGATGACCGAGGGAACGTCTCGCCCATGTCGAACGTGGCCAGTGCGGCAACGCCCGACCAAGTGCCGCCGGCCAAGGTGACCGACCTGGTCGCGAAGACCGGCCCTGATCTTGGAACGATTCGCCTCGAATGGACCGCACCTGGCGACGACGAGTGGACGGGCCGGGTGGCGGCGATCGACCTTCGCTGGTCGTACAACCCCATTGCGGTCAACCACTTCGAGGACGCCTTGCCTGTCCAGCCCGAGGTGTCGGTTGTGGACGGCGGACAGGTGCAGGTTCACGTGGCGCGGAGTCTTCCCAGCGAGACGCGCCTGTATTTCGCCCTGCGCGCGCGCGACGACTCGGGGAACTGGTCCGGTGTTTCGAACGACGCGAGCGCGTGGACGAAGGACGTGCCCCCCGCCGCGGTCTACGACCTCAAGCAGTCAGGGCGCTCGGCCAATGGAATCACCATCTCGTGGACCGCTCCTGGGGATGACGAGTTCAGCGGGACCGCCGAGGAGTACGACATCCGCGTGAGCACTTCGCCCATCGACGCCGAGAGCTTCGACAAGGCGACCAAAGCGGTGGCGCCAAAACCAAAGACTGGGCTTTCGCCAGAATCCTGGACGATTTCTGGCCTGGATCCGAACGTGAGCTACTACGTGGCCCTCAAGGCGCGTGATGACCGACACAACTGGTCCTCGATCTCGAACGTGGTGTCGGCGCGCACCGCCGATACCCTGCCGCCAGCGCAGGTTGCGGATCTTTTGGCCGAGGCGGGTTCCCTGTCTGGGAGCATCCAGCTTTCGTGGACCGCTCCGGGCGACGACGGAGCGGTGGGGACCGCCGCGCGCTACGAGCTCCGGCGTGCCTTGGAGCCCGTGACGGAAAAGAACTGGGCGTCGGCTACCACGGTTCTCGGCCTCGAGGCGCCGCGGAGCTCTGGTACCAAGGAGACCTTCCTCGCCGCAGGACTCGAGGGGGAGACCACCTACCACTTCGCCATTCGTGCGGTGGATGACGAAGAAAACGCGGGCCCGTTGTCGCCAAGCACCTCCGCGAGTACTCCACCCATTCCACCGTCCCAAGTCACGAACCTCTTCGCCTCGGCGTCTGCTGGCGCGGTGACGTTGACGTGGACCGCGCCCGGAGATGATCGAATGACGGGCACCGCGACCGAGTACGACGTGCGGTTCGCGACGAGCGTCGTCACGGCCGCGAGCTACGCCCAGGCGACCCAGGCCACGGGCGAGCCCAAGCCTCAGCCGGCATTCTCGTCGGAGAAGTTCACCATCACGGGCCTGGCGGAATCCACGACGTACTACTTCGCGCTCAAGACCATCGACGACGCCGGGGCCGTGAGCGGCCTCTCCAACGTGGTCAAGGTGACGACGCCGGATCAGACGGCGCCAGCGATGCCGGGCGCCCTTGCGGCAAAGGCACCGCAAGACGATGGCACCCCGGTCGAAGTAACGGCTGCGGAAGCTTCGTCTGTCCTTGGGCCCTCGTGGGTGGCGGAGAACGTCATCGACTTCAGCGAGACGAGCTCGTGGAGCTCGGAGGGGAGCCCGTTCTCGACTGCGGACTGGCTGAGTGTGGACCTTAAGGACCGCGTGGCCATTGATCGCATCGGCTTGCGGCCAGACGCCTTGTACTACGACCTCTTCCCACGCGACTTCACGCTCGAGGTCTCGGACGACCGCGCGAGCTGGACCGCAGTCGTGGTTGAGGAGGAATTCCGCGCGTCCAACGCGGAGTGGCTGCAATGGGGGTTCTCGCCGTTTTCGGGCAAGTACGTCCGCTTGGTCACCAGCGACACGGCCACGAGCTATGCACGGCACTACGCCGTGGTAGCCGAGGTCGAAGTCTACAAGGCCGCTCCCAGCGACGGGCGCGTGCAGCTCACGTGGATTGCGCCAGGCGACGATGGCCAGTCGGGAACCGCCAAGTCCTATCAGGTCTTCCGGAGCCAGGCGCCATTTACCGAGTCGACGGTGGGCAGTGCGACCAAGGTCTCGGGCGCGCCCACGCCCCAGGCGGCCGGGGCGCTGCAGGCCATGTTGGTAACCGGGTTGCCGGGCGAGACTACGTACTACTGGGCGGTGCGCGCAGTCGACGAGGCGGGTAACGTGGGAGCGTTGTCGTCGGTGGTATCTGCCTCGTCAAACCCCGTTCCCCCTGCGGCAACCTGGGATCTCTTCGCCCGTGCGAGAGGCCAGTCCGAGGTGGACCTGACCTGGACCGCACCTGGTGACGATGGGCTCGTCGGGACGGCCGCGAGCTATGAGCTGCGGCACGCTCCTTGGCCCATCACCTCGCAGAACTTCCCGCTCGCCACGTTGGTTTCAGGGACGAAGACCCCGAGCGCGTCGGGGAGCCTGGAATCCATGCGGGTGAGCGGCCTTGCTCCTGGCACCCTGCACCGCTTCGCCCTCGTCGCCCGCGATGAGGCAGGGAACGCGTCGTACCTGTCCAACGTGGCCCTCGTCACGACCGATCCCGCGCCAGACACGACGCCGCCGGTGGCCGTGAGCACTCTCAACGCGCGCCTGCCCGTTGCAGGTGGCCAGCCCATCCAGGCGCGCGCGGCGGCTTGGTCGAGCGAGCAAGCGCCCGATTTCACGGCGGCGGCGCTGGTTGACGGGAGCATCGGCACCCTGTGGTCGAGCGCGGCGCGCAGCACCCAGCGGGAGGAGTGGGTGCGGATTGATCTGGGATCCGCGGTGCGGACCGATCGAGTGCGCGCCTGGCCGGCGGAAGGTTACACGGACCTGTTCCCGCCTTCGTTCGAAATCAGAGTGAGCCCCGATGGGCTGGCGTGGTCTTTGGTCCTCGGTAAGAGCGGAACCAGTGCCTCTCCCGGCAAGGCGGTCGAGGCGACCTTCGCGACCACGGCCGTGCGTTACGTGGAGCTCCGTGCCACCGAGCTTGCCCGGCACGAGAACGGGCTGTTCTACGCCATTGTCGCCGAGCTCGAGGCGCTCACTGCCCAGGAGCCTCCCGGCACGGTGCTCGTGAGCTTTACGGCGCCTGGCGACGATGGCACGAGCGGCCGAGCCTCCGAGTACGACCTGCGGGTGGGCGCGTGTCCATTCGATTTCGACTCCGCGAAGAGGTTGTCCATGGATGCACCGCTCGCAGCCGGTAGCCCCGAGCGAGTGACCGTGACGTCGGTACCCAAGGGCGAGGCCTGCTTTGGCGTGGTCTCAATCGACGACGCGGGGAACCGCAGCGCGCTCTCAAACACGGCGAAGGTGGCGGTGCCGTAGCGCCTTGCTCAAGAGGAGCCGCGTCCCGCTTACTGGTTCAACGTGCGGTGCAGCGTGCGCAGGAGCGACGCTTCGGCATCGTCGCCCGAGAGCTCCCAGAACATGACGCCGCCCAAGCGCTTGTCACGCACGTATTGGGCCTTGATTCCCAGGGACTCTGGGTCGTCGTAGCTGATCATGATCCCCGTCGCCGGGTTGTACAGCCACGGCACCTTGGCTTCCTGGTGGAAATAGCGCGTGTAGCGAGACAGGTAGTTGAGCTTGATGTCCTCGTAGTCAAAGACGCCCGCTTCCCAAGTGCCTTGTGGGAGCCCGCTCGCGCGCTGATACAGCCCACTGTTTATGTTGGGCACGCCCTGCCACCCTCGACCATAGAAGGGCACGCCGATAACGATCTTGTCTGTAGGGACGCCTCCTGCGAGGTACGCGCGAACTGCCGCCTCCGTGTTGAATGACGTACGGATCGATTCAGGCGAAGGATCGGATGAAGATGCGTAGAGCGGGGAGTTGAAATTGGTCACCGACTCCCAGCCGCCGTGGAAGTCGTAGGTCATGATGTTGATCCAGTTCAGGCTCCTCTGGATGTTGCCGAGCTCGATGTTGGCGATCATGTTGGGGCCGGAGGGGGCAGCGATGGTGAGGAGGTACTGACGTCCATCCCTTTGCCCTTCCTCGTTGAGCTTCTTGCGGAGGCTCTCGAGGAGAAGCGTGAAGTTCCGCTTGTCTTCAGGTCGCCCTGTGGCGAGGCCGCCGCCGCCGGGGTATTCCCAGTCGATGTCGATTCCATCGAAGCCATAGCGCTTCATGAACGCCACGCAGGACTGGGAGAACCGATCGCGATTGGCCGCGGTGAGCGCCGCTTCGGAGAATCCCGAGGACCAGGTCCAGCCGCCGACCGAAATGAGCGTCTTCAAGTGCGGATTTGCCCCTTTCAGCTTCTTGAGCTGCCCAAAGCTGCCGCGCAGCGCGCCGGCGTCCCACGTGTCACCGGGGTAGAACTTATCCGTATCTGCATAGGCATCGCCGAGCACGCACTCGCCGTTGGCAATGTTGGCGAACGCGTAATTGATATGGGTGAGGCGGCTGGCAGGGATGTCCGCCACGTGGTAGTTGCGGCCGTACACGGACCACGCGGTGAAGTAGCCGATGATGCGCTTGGCGCCACTTCCGGTCCCGGGATTGGGGCCGGCGTCGGGCTTGGGGTCGGGGCTGGCGTCAGGCCTGCTCGGTCCAGCGTCGGCGGTGTTTTGGCCGTCGGGGGTTCCACTGCACGGCGTGGGAGCTCCGCCGCTTCCGCCTCCAGGGATGAAACGCGCTCCGCTCCAGCCGGCGAACTTTCCTTGGGCGCAGAAGCCGACGTCAATCGTACCCCCGCGCGCAGGGAGCTGCTTGTTCCACGTGGCGTCCACGTGGACGGTCCGCCCGTTGCGGGTGTGCCTGCCGTTCCAGAGACTCGTGAGCTTTACCTGGCAGTCCAGGTCGAACTCGAGGGACCAGGGGGAAATGCTGGAGTCGCCATGGTTCACGACCGTCACGCCTGCGCAAAACCCTGTTCCCCAGTCCGTATTCTTGCGAAAGCGCAGCTCTACCTGGTCGGCGCGGCAGACCCCATCTGCGCCAACTGCGCATTGGACCGACTGGGCGGCAATCATCTCTTCGGAGGCTGTGCATCCGCTCAGAATGAGGGGCATGAGGAGAAGGCGAGCACTAAGCGAAAAGGTCGACATGAACGTCTCCTGTCTCTCCCGGCACTTGGGAAAGAGGGAGGGCGGGCGAATTTCGGGTCACTCGGTTCAAGGAGCCCTGAACACCCATTCGATCCTGCTTAGTTCTTCAATGGATGCCCTTTGCTTGGAGCTTGAAGACAGTCGTCCCGCCGCATGTGTTGACTGCGGGGGACCTGAAGCGGCTGGGACGAGAGATGCTTGGCCACGCGATTTCTGGGGGGCCCGACGCCTTCGATGACCTCGTGGAGCGAACGTGTATCGAGAGGCGATTCCTGTCGCGGCCAGCGGAGGAGCTTGTCGTGCCGCGCGCCCTGGAGATGACGACGTCATGGCATGCGGAATCGGCACTGCGCCTTGCAAAAGAAGCGCTGGTGCAAGCCATCGACGAGGCCGGCGTGTCCAGGCCCGAGATCGATGCGATTGTCGCCTGTTGCTCGACGGGGTTCATGATTCCGTCACTCGACAGCTACCTCATCAACGAGCTGGGTTTCCCCGCAACGACCCGTCGTTACCCGTTCACCACCCTCGGGTGCGCGGGAGGAGCGGGAGGGCTGATACGCGCGGCCGAAATCGCCTGCGGGTTGGGTGATCGAGGGACGGTCGCTTTGGTAGCCGTCGAGACCCCGACGCTCACCTTCCGTCCCAGGGACCTTTCCATGCAAAACGTCGTCTCCGCGCTGCTTTTCGGTGACGGCGCGTCGGCCATGGTCGTTCGTTCATCCCCCCCACCTGGCCGAAGGTCGGTTTTCGTGAAGGGATCATCCTCTTTCTTGCACCGGGACACCTATGACGCCATGGGGTTCGGCGTAGTGCCCGACGGATTCAAAGTGCAGCTGTCCCCGAAAGTCCCCGAGCTGGCGGCGCGGGACCTGCGCTCCCTGGTCAGTGCCCTGCTCAAGAAAGCGGGCTCTTCCGTGGATGAGCTCGCCTTCTTCGCATTACATCCAGGTGGGCCGCGGGTCCTCAAGGCCGTGGAGGCGGAGCTCGGCCTTACGCGGGCGCAGACGGCCGCGTCATGGAAGGTCTTGCGTGAGCACGGAAACATGTCCTCGCCCACGGTCATGTTCGTTCTCGCTGAAATCCTTGGCTCCCAACCCCTGCCGATAGGTGCCTTGGGGGTGATGGCTGCTTTTGGCCCTGGCTTCGCGGTCGAGCTCGCCCTCCTTGAAGTGACGGGGCCCGGTTGAGCAACTTGTCCGCATGGCAATGGGCGGTGCTCGAGCTGATCGGGCTATTTGCCCTCGCGCGGGGTCTCGAGGTGTTCTCGTCGCTGGCCCGGGCGCGGGCGGCGCGAGAGGAGCAGGGCGTCCAGGTGTTCAAGGAGCCCGGGTGGGGTCAGATGGTGCTCACCCACGTGGCGATTTTCGTGGGATCCGCGGCCAGCGTGATCCTTGGACCCACGGTACCTGGAAGGCCACTTGCCATGGCCGCCCTAGTCATCCTAGCCCTAGCCACGGCACTGAGGGCGTGGATGCTCCTTTCGTTGGGCGGCAGGTGGAGCGTCCTCGTCATTGACCCCGGGGACGTGGTCACGACCGGCCCCTATCGATTCATTCGGCACCCGAACTACTTGGCCATCGTGCTCGAGGTAGCGGCTCTTCCCCTCGTCGCTGGCGCGTACGGAGTCGCGGCGTGGGGTACTCTCGCCAACGCGCTTGTCCTTGCGCGCCGGATCCCCTTTGAAGAGCGATTCCTTGCTGCGAGATTCCGCGCGTACCGGGAGGTCATGATGAAGCGGCCTCGGTTCCTGCCTCGCCTGGTTGCTCGAAGCTAGGCCGCTGATATGGTATCAACGCTGCATGTTGATCCTCATGAAGCCTGACGCCACCCCCGCGGATATCGACGGTGTCTGCGGTCGGGTTCGGGAGCTCGGCTTCACGCCGCACCTCATTCCAGGCCAGACGCGGGTGGCCATCGGCGTGACCGGAAATCAGGGGGCGATCGATCCCTCGCTGTTTGCGCATTTCCCGGCGATTGCCGAGGCGGTTCCTGTTTCGCGTCCATGGAAACTCGTGTCGCGAGACGTGAAACCCGACCACACGATCATTCCACTTCCTGGACCAAGAGCGACCTGCGCGATTGGCGGTGGGACGTTCGTCGTCATGGCGGGACCGTGTGCGGTCGAGGGGCGAGAGCAGCTCATGACCGCGGCAAGGGCCGTGTGCGACGCGGGAGCCCGGGTGCTGCGCGGCGGCGCGTTCAAGCCGCGCACGTCTCCCTATAGCTTTCAGGGGCTCAAGGAAGACGGGCTCAAGCTCCTCGCGGAAGCACGCGAAGCCACGGGCTTGCCGTTCATCACCGAGGTTGTCGACACGCGGGACGTGGACTTGGTTGCCGAGCATGCGGACATCCTTCAGGTGGGAGCGAGGAACATGCAGAATTTCGCGCTCCTCGAGGCGGTGGGGAGTGTTCGCAAGCCCGTGATGCTCAAGAGGGGGCTTTCCGCCACGATTCAGGAGTGGCTCATGGCGGCCGAATACATCATGGCTAAGGGGAACTACCAAGTCATGCTTTGCGAGCGGGGCATCCGCACCTTTGAAACGATGACCCGGAACACGCTGGATCTTGGCTCGATCCCCTTGGTCAAGCGCCTTACCCACTTGCCCGTGATTATCGATCCTTCGCACGGTACCGGCGACTACCGATCCGTGCCGGCCCTCGCACGCGCCGCCGTCGCCGTTGGAGCTGACGGGCTCATGGTCGAAGTCCACCCGGATCCTGCCCGTGCCTTGAGCGACGGTCCACAGTCCCTCACCCCAGCCAACTTCGCCAAGCTCATGGAAAGCATCAGCGCCATCGCCAAGGTGCTGCAGATGAAGATCTGACCGCCTACAGGTCGCATTCCCCCGGCCGGCCGGCAAGCCCCAGGAGCCCGCGGCTCCCTTCACGGAGTGACAGCGTGACAGGGCGATCGGGGCCCGTGCGGTACCACGACTTCTCGCTTGGGGGAGAGCCCCCCGGCCACTGGGGACAGAAATACCCCGACCGAAACCAGCAAGCACGCGAAAGCCCCGCCTGCACGTCGACGCCACGACGATGGCACGCATGGTGAACAGGGGAAACTTGCCGGGGATATTGCCCCCGGAGAAGGAGCTTAGCCATGAAGCTTAGCCACGCATGGACTCGTTCACTTGTCTTCGCAACGCTTGTTCCCACGTTCGGTCTTGCCCCAGCCTGCGCTCCTCACGACGAGGAGGAGCTGGATGACAGCATCCTGGCGGCTGCCGCTGCGGCGGCTGGCAATGGTGCTCCGAACGGGAGCCACTTCAACCTGAACATCATCGGCGTTCCCAGGGCGAAGAGCGCTTCAATGACCAATGATGGTCGGCGGATTTTCGTCCCCTTGTCTGGGAGCACCAAGATCCTCCTCTCTGAGGGGTCGTTCCAGGTTCTCGACGCCAATGCCACCGATGGATCGGGGGCGTTCCAGTTGCCCAATCCCGATCCCGACAACGACGGCATTACGACTTATTCGGTGCTTGCCCGGGCCCTGGGAAAACCGGGCGGATCCTCCAAGACCACGACGTGCGCAACGGATCCGTCAACGGGCGAGCTGTACTGCAGCATCTACTCCATGGTCCTCGTGCGCGAGAAGGGGCAATCGACCTTCAGCAACGTGTCGAAGCAGCTCCTCTACGTGTTTGCTGACCTAGACGGTGACGGCACGGTCGAGCGGATGCCCTTGTTCGACGACCGCCTGACCGATTATTTCTGGCAGTACGACAACAACGGCCTGAAGCTCGCCCAGCTTCGGTTCTATCAAGTGCCGACGAACGTGAATTGAGCGCGTGCCTTCATTCGAGGGAAATAACCCCTCGCTCGGCCAGCTTCTGAAACGTGATCAGCGCCTCGACCTCACGGAGTGGCGACACCCGCATGAGCGACAGGAGATCCCACCGCCCGTCGATGCGCCCTACTAGATATCGCTCTTCAGCGGAAAGGGCCATCGACCGCAGCTCGTCAGTGCTCATCTTGAGCTTGGGCACGCGATACTGCGTGAGGAGCGATCGGGATAGCGCGGCAAATACCCTTCGTTCGAGCTCGTCGTGGACCTGCTTGATGGACTGATCCGCCGGCGCCAACTCGAGGGCCATGCGCGCCAGGTCCAGGGCGCCCCGGTGGTCTCCCCCCTTGGTCCGCCCTTTCGCTGCCTCGACCAACATGGCGGCGTTCCCCTTGTCAGCCTCGTCGTTCCGTGGCGTGGCCCGCCTGTCGACGGAGATAATGCCTCGCGCCACGAGCTCCGCGAGGCGATGATAAATCGGGAACGGCAGCGAGTGACGCTCGAGGGTCATCTCACGCACCGTCTTTCCCGACGTAACGTCGCCGAGGAGCTGGGCAGTGGGTGAGCTGGGACGGATTCTCTCGAGCCAGCTGCGATCGACGAGGTAGAACCGGACGTCGTCCCTCGGGATTACCTTCCGGATCGTCCGCCATTCCGCAGCACGCTCGATGCCCTCGGCGATGAGCGGGCGAATGGGAACCCGCACGTGGAACTCCAGGCCTCGCGGTGAGCCGTCGTCGGGCTCGAACACGAAGGTCCCATCATCCCACGATAGAGCGTCGTAGACCCCTTCGCGGATCTTCAGCTCCAGGGCCTCGTGCAGCGCCTTCTCCGAGATCGCCTCGGAAGTCACGAGGAGCTTTCCCAGAGACACCCCCGTCGCGGCTTGCTGCCGATAGACCTCGCCGAGCTTCTCCTCGTCGATGAGCCCAGCGTTGATGAGAAGCTGGCCCAGATACTCGCAGGGATCCGTCGAGCTCGCACTGGTGATGGCACCGCCAGTAACCTGGAACTTTCGCGAAGTCTGGGCGCGCTCCAGGGTCAAGGTCCCTGCCCTGCCGCGGCGATCGATCCACTCGAACAGGTCGCCGGCGCCCATTGTTCGAAGCGCACCTCGCACCGACATGGGTGCAGAATAGCCGATTATCAACTAGGATGTGACCGTGGCTGCCGCGAAGTGGAAGAAAACGGTGTCGTTCGGCGTCGCGCTATCGGTGACGGTATTCCTTGCGGTTGAATATGTTCTTGCGCTCGGGCCGGTAACCAAGCGGGAAGGAGAGAGCGCATGCAGGGCTCTTAGCCCGTCGCTTCAAAGCCCGGTACTCGGAACGCTCCCCACATTAGCTCCCGATTTTCAAGCCCAGGACTATACCGGCAAGATGGTGTCTCTCTCTGCATACCGGGGAAGGGTGGTGTTTCTCAATTTCTGGGCGACGTGGTGCCCTCCCTGCGTCGAGGAAATGCCATCGATGGAGGTCATGACCCGGGAGCTCGGCGACGAGCCATTCACGGTGCTCGGGCTGGCGTCGGCTTCGAGCTGGCCCGCTGTCCGGAGTTTCTTCCCGAGTGGGACGAGCATGACCGTCCTGCTCGATCCGCCCGAAGAAGGGGCCGAGATCGGGAAGCAGGCGAGCCGCTACGGGACGACCAAGCTCCCGGAGACCTACCTCATCGACAAGCAAGGAAGAATCCGCTACTACTTTGTGAACATGCGGGACTGGAAAACGCCGACGGCAATGCAGTGCCTGCGTTCACTCATCAACGAATAGCCACGGATAGTCGCAGATAGTTAGAGACGACGCCGATACGACGAGATCAACATGCCGCACATCTTGGTCGTGGACGACGAGCCAGAGATCGTCAAGATGGTCGCAAGGATCATGGAAGCGCGGGGACACCGAGTGACCACCGCGCGTGATGGGCAAGAGGCGCTCGATGTCGTGGCGAGAGATCGCCCGGACGTCGTCGTTCTCGACCTAAACATCCCCAAGCTGGACGGTTTCGAAGTGTGCCGGCGCCTCAAAGGGGACGACAAGACCAAATCCATCCCAGTCGTCATGCTGACGGCAGCCTACCCAACGGTCGACGACGCGACGCGCGGAATCGGACTTGGCGCAGACGAATATGTCGTCAAGCCTTTTCTGCGCGAGGTCCTCGTGCATAACGTGGAGCGCCTGCTCGCACCGGGAGCGCGGTTGTGAGATCTTTGTGTGACGAGTAGTCGTCACCCTGGGCTATAATGCCCGAGGTGTTCTACCTAGTGCTAGCTCTTGCACGCTCAGGTAGTGACTAGGCCACATGTCTCTGGACGCTTCCGAGGGTGTAAGCACTTTGCGGTCGAGTGAGGGGGCTGGGGGGAATCCTTCCCGGAACTCGGCGGGAGTGGGTCGTCAAAAGGGGCCGACCTCTTCGGAAAACGTACGTATCGGCGAGGAAATCCGGCGGATTCGCCGGTGGGCGGCCTGGCTCCCAGTAGCCGTGGCAGGGATCGCGGTCGCGCTCACCTGGCTCGGCATCCCCTACCTCTTCCTCAAGCGGGCCAGCGGTGAGGTAGTCGAGGGCATTTTCTATTCATACGCTTCTCTCTGCGTCCTCCTGCTCTTGGGCCTCGCCGCGACCCTTCAATGGGGAACTCGTAGCATCAAGCGCGCGTCGCGTATCCTGCTTCGGGACGAACTCCCGTCGGAGCACGATCTCCGACGTGCTGCGCGCGAGGTGGCGCGGCTTCCACCCCTCGTCGGGATTGCCAACTGCGTCATGGTGCTCCTGGTCAGCGCGGGGACGGCTGAACGTGCCTACGAGTACTACGACGTCCCCATCGACACCTGCGTGTTTGCCGTGTTCTTCGGCGTGTGCGTGTCGTTCTGGGTTTCTGTCTTGTTCGCAGCGGCGTTCCGACTCGTTCTCATTCCGCTCACCCGGCTCTTGTACCGACTCGGGATCAAGGAATGGGTCGGGCACCACCAGCTGCTGAGCAAGAAGATCGCGCTCCTCTGCCTCGTGGTGGCGCTCATCCCGTGCGCGCTCGTCGGTGGTGTTGGCTACCATTTCAACGACCAGGTGCGCCGCGATGAAATCGGTCGGTCGATCATGGAACATCTTCCGATGGCGGTCGGAACGGCGGTCGTGCTTCATCAAAAGGGGGCAAGTCGCGAGCTCATCGAGGAAGCGCTGCGTGGCACCGAGAGAAGCGTGGGCGCGGGAACTGCCCTCGGGCTTGCGCATGAAGGCAGGCTGGTGGCGGCGACGTCACCAGAGGTCGGCCGAATCCTCGAGCTGCGAAGGTACCGCCGGAGTGCAGGGAAGGCCGGGCACTTCACCGTGCATGACACGCTCGACGTGGTCGCGCACGCTCCTCGGGCAGGCTCAGACTACGTGGCCTTGGGCCTCGCGGATCGCGAAGTCCTCGACAAGAACTTCCTGCCGGTGCTTTGGACGTTGATTGGGCTGCTCGCGGTGGCCATCGCGTTGTCCCTCGGGCTCGGATGGCTCACCGCCAAGGCGATCCAGGCACCGCTCCAGGACGTGGTCGGCTCAACCACCCGCGTCATGAAGGGAGATCTCACGCCCGGTCGGCCAAGGGTTCTCGCGGATGGCGAGATCGGCGACCTCGGCGTGTACGTGGACCGCATGCGCGAGCTCTTGTCCGGCGTGGCAAAGAAAGTCGTCGACCTTTCCCATGGCGTCGAGGAGTCCGCTCGCGGGGCCTTGGGGCAGGCACAGGAAATTGGGCAAGGCGCGAATGGCCAGGCGGCGGCAGTAGCTGCGTCTGTTGCGGCGATTGATGAGCTGGGGCGAAGCCTGAAAATGGTCGCTGAGAGCGTGCGCAGCCTAGCGACCTCGTTCCGCGACGGCACGGTGGCGGCGACGAAGATCGGCGGTGAATTCGAGAAGCTGGCCGGAGACATCGAGGGGCTCGCCCGCGGTGCCGCGGATGCGGCGCGTGCGGTCGCCACGTTTACCCAGGGAGTTGACCAGGTGGCCGGCGACATCCAAGCCCTGTCCGCAGCGACGGCTCGAGCCACGCAAAGGATGAGCGAGGTGGATCTCGGCCTGCGCCGCATGCGGGAGCACGCGCGCGATGCGGCCAACGCCGCGCATCGTTCCTTGGAGACGGCAGAAGGTGGTGCCAGGAACGTTCGGCGCACCGCGCAAGGCATGCGACGCATTCGGGAAGGCTCCGACGTCGCGGCCCGGCGCGTGGAGGAGCTGTCGCTGAGGATCTCACGCATCGACGAGGTGCTTGCGGCCATTGGCGACATTGCGGATCGCACGAACTTCCTTTCCATCAACGCGTCGATCATCGCCGCGCAAGCAGGCGAGCAGGGGAAGAGCTTTTCGGTCGTTGCCCAGGAAATCCGGTCGCTGGCCATACGTACTGCCGCCAGCACGCGGGAGATCGCCCAGACTGTCCAAGATGTGCAAGCGGCCTCTGCCGCGGCAGTGCGCGTGATTCGCGATGGAGAGGCACTCGTCGAGGAAGGCGTCTCTCTCGCAGGAGCTGCCGAGATCTCGCTGAACCAGATCGTCGTGACCGCCGAATCGACGAAGACCGCTGCCGCAGCCATTGCCCGCACGACGGAGTTGCAGGCGCGAAACGTCGAGCAGGTGGCGGTCGACACGGGACAAGTGGCATCCATGTCCCAGCGCATCGTGCGCGTGTCAGCAGAGCAGGCGGAGGCAGGGTCGTATGCGCGGCAGGCAGTCGAGCGGATCGCTAAGTTGAATCAACAAGTGCACGGCACCGTCGCTGGGCTCACGGATCGGAATCGTGGGATCCTCGAGTCGTTCAACCGCATGGCTGACCATATTGGTCAGGTAGACCGCGCCCTGGCCGAGCAGGCCCAGGCGTCAGCAGCCATGCTCAAGGAATCCGAGCGAATCCGCGAAATTGCCGAGGAAAACGCGGCTCGCGCGAACCGCCTCGAGGCTGCCTCCTGGGAACTCGACTATGCGGCCGACGCCCTGCTCCAGGAAATCGGTTTCTTCCGTGTCGCATGATCTCTAACCAGAATCCCCGGCGAACGGCAGGCGGACCTCAGACCGGGCATGGCCGTTCGCGTGGCATACCACCAGGCGGCCGCCCTGCGCCTCGATGGCTTGGCGAACCAGCTCCTCAAAGGGGAAGCCTTGCTCGGACTCGACGCGTTTCGCATGCTCGGTGATGACAAGGATTTCCCCCGCCTGGACGTCCTCGTGCGTGCGCACGGAGATGGTGCCATTCGAGCCTGCAGCAGCACGGGCTGCCTGCGCCGCCCCGACGAGAAGTTGTGTCAACGCCTGGGTGAGGCGCGCCTCATTTCCTCGTGCGCGACCTAGGCGCCCCAGGTTCACAAAGACCTCGCAGTCCCCTGTAAGTCGGTGAAGTGACAAGGAGACCGCCCGTTCCAGCACCTGGTTTACGTCGATTGCCGTGAGGACTTCCTCTTTCACGCCGCATGGCGGTGAAGCGAGGGCTGCCAGGTCCCCTGCGAGCTTCGCGACCCGTCCGGCGTCAAAGAACGCATCGGCGAGCTTCCGCCTGAGGCTCGTCACCATGTTCCATGGCAGCGGCTTGGGGCCCTTGGCCGACGCCACGTGCTGGTCGAGCGTGTCCACTACCGAGGCGAGGCCGTCACGAATACGGGCGAGGGGCTCTGCCAGGTCGACGGCCACCTGCCCAGCCAGGATGCCCGTGGCTGCTAGCCACTCGCCCTGTGCGAGCTCGTTCCCTGATGGCGATCCGCCACCTGCGGGCTCCTGCCGGAACCCGCCTGGGTTTCGCTCAGCGAGCTCCAGAGCCCGAAGCAGGTCGGCAAGCCGTTCGTCCATTCCTGATCCCTTTATATGCCATGCGTGAGCAGGAACCAGTATTGGTTTTCCCCTCCGTCGGAAAGGCCGCGTGCGTAGCCTAGCTCGAGCGTCCCTCCGGCAAAGAAGCCAAAGAGCGTGTCGAGCCTGAGGGCGCCACCAGCGGCCAGGCGGAAATCTGCGAGGTCGAGGGCCTCATTCCAGGCATGGCCGGCGTCAAAGATGAGGGCCGCATGAAGCCTGCCGACATAGGCGGGCAAAGTCGAGAGACCGACGTCGAGGTCCTTGAGGAAAATCCGGTACTCCGCGTTGAGCAGCGAGTACTTGCGACCGCGGGCGATTCCCGAGGGATAGCCATGCAAGATCCCGCTCGATCCGACGCGCGTCGAGTTGAGAATGGCCGACACGATGTCCTGCTGCGGAAGCGAGCCGAAGTAGTAGTCGCCGTCATTTCTACGGCTGGTCGTCTCGATCCCACCCGAGAGCCCCACGCTGAGCACTTGCTTGCGCCAGGGCATGGGGAAAAACTCGTGCCAGCGATAGGTGAACTCCAGAACTTCGAACTCAGAGCCCAGCGCTGGATGGCTCATGCGGAGGCCGAACCCCATGGACCTGCCCTCTCGGGGTCCAAGGGAAAGGGAATGACTCCGTACGCTCGACAAGGACCAGCCCAAAGCGAGTCCAGCCGCCCGACCCGTCTCGGGCAGCACCGGGATCGGCTTCCAGGGATCCGGCCGAGGCGGGCCGTCGAGGTTACGAAGCACAATGAAGTCATAGGTCGCGGAAATCCCGGACGAGACCTCGGGGCGAGAGAGGACGGGGAAGCTGACGGAAGCCAGGGCACCGATGCCCTCCTCGGTGTAGGTTGTGTTTCTCCCACCCACCCACAGGCCGAAAGGACGAGAGATACTCCGGCCCAGCGCTAGGTAGAACGAGGGCCAGAATTGGTTGTACGAATAGCTCGCACCGAGGCTCACGTCTCCTCGGGCCTCGCCCACCGTCGCGCCCAGGGACCAGCCGTGGTGGCCGAGAACGTCGTAGCCGCCGGTCCGAAGGGCAATGGCGGATCCGAACGAATCTGCTGTCAGCGACCCACTCCATGTCTTGGGCGCCAGCGTCTCGAGCGGCCGATAGGGACGCGGGCCATCGATTCTTATCTCGTCGTCGGGAATTCGGATGGGGTCGGGTCGATCGTCCATGTACAGCACGGGCCGAAGCCAGCGCGCGGGATTAATCTCGATTTCATGCAGGTCATAGCCCTCGGCGTGGAACCCGCTGTAGACCATGTTCTTGCCGTCGGGCGAGACATCGAAATCGAAGGTGCCGCCGACCACGTTGGTCACCTGCCAGAGGTCACGGGTCTCGGGGTCGATGGCGTAGATGTTGTAGATGCCCGACCGATCACTTGCGAAGTAGAGCCATTTTCCGTCGGGCGACCAGCATGGCGACAGGTCGATGGCCCGATCCTCCATGAGCCGCGTGGTCTGCTTGGTTCCCGTGTCGAGGACGTACACGTCGCGGTACCCGCCGGTCGTCCACGCCGTGAACGCTATCTTTTTTCCGTCAGGCGACCATGCCGGAGAGAACACCTGATCAAAACGTCCCGGTCCTTCCCACCAGATCTCTGGCTTCCGTCCCGCGTCGAGCGGCAGGATTCCAAGGCGCATCTTTGATCGACCGCCGACCACGAACGCGATCCTTTGTCCATCCGGTGACACGTCTGGTACCAGCGCCCGAGTGCCCCGCGTGAGGCGTACAAGTCGCCGGGACGCAAAGTCATAACGATAAAGGTCGCCGAAGTAGTACACGCCCCGGTAGGGCCCAAAACGCTCGAGCACCATTCCTGATCCGTCGGGAAGGAAGGAGAAACTGCTCGCACCGTCAATCACCGCGACGTCATGGGCTCGACTCGAGTCGGCGCCTTGCGGCATGGCGCGGTAGCGAGCAGCGCGCTTCCCATCAGACTCATGCCACGCGATCTCTTTTCCGTCGGGGGAATAGCGGGGCGAGTCGTTTCCCTCGCCGGAACGGGTGAGGCGTCGCCCTTCGACCAGGCCGCGGCGGAGGACGGCTTCCTTCTGCAGTTCATACTTCTGGCGGAGATGCTCGCTCCATTCTGCGAAGAGTTGGTCGTAGTTCTTGCCGGTGGCCTTGGCCACGGCACCCCCCAGGTCGAATGGGATGGGGTTCTGTCCATAGGCATGGGAGATCCTCGCGATCGTCTCATCTCCGTATCGATCCGCGATGAATTTCACGAAGTGGGAGCCGTACAGGTACGCGATGTTGCCGTGAGGGAACGGCCGATAACCCGAGCTCATGACGTCGAGCCCAAGGTGCTTCCCTGCGAGGACGGCCATGCGCAGGTACATGTCAAAAATGGCGCTGCGCGTGCGCCCACCAGACGTGCGCTTTGACTCCTCGTAGGTCGCAAGGCCCTCGATAAACCACCTGGGTTGCACCTGGTTGGGAAGCCAGATCTTGCCGTAGACGCGGTTGTAGGCCTCCGGCAAGCCCGACGTGGTGTCCAGGTGCAGGACATGGGCGTATTCATGGACGACGAGCCCAAACAGCCAGTCGTCATGGTCGTTCAGAACAGAGGTGGCAGAGGGCGCGGTCATGTACAGGCCGATGACATTGCGCGGAGACGCCATGGCGAAGCCGTTCGCGCCGTCGCTGGTGTCGTTTAGGACAAGGTGGGTTTTCTCGCGGGGAGCGTGCTGGAGCGCCGGTGACAGGACTCGGTGCGCGCGCTCGGCGACGACTGCCACCCGTCGGCCAACGTCTTCATTCGGCTCGTAGTAGTGGACAACGAAATGCTCCGTCTCGAGGGTGCGCCATGCTTGGCGCCCATCCCCGGCATGGGCTGTGGACCCCGCGGCCAAGGACGCGACCATGGCCGCGACGAGGACCCTGGGAGGGAAGCGACGGGAGGGACCGGCTCTTCCACGCACTTCGGGAGATTGTAGTAGAGTTCGCCCGATGCGCACCCCCTCCATTGCCCTCATTCTTCTGGTCACCTCCTGCCAGGCGTCCTGTTGTCCGACGCCTTCTCGCGAGACAAGGCCTGGTCTCGGCGCGCCTGTGCCCCAGGAAAGCCCGGTGTCACCTCCTTCGGCTCCGAGCCAGCTTGAGGAGGAACCGAGCCCCGAGCCCACGTCTCCGGCGGTGGACAGGGCCCTTGTCGTCCCCAAGGAACACCCGCTCTACGCCCGCGTGGAAGGGGAGGGCTTTCGTAACCAATGCGACGGCGACGCGGATTGCAAGGTCGGCGGCTGTTCCAGCGAGATCTGCAGCGCCGAGGCGGGGGTCATGAGTGCCTGCGACGTGCTCGATTTCTCCGTGAAGGGCTCTTCATGCGGGTGCGTGGCGGGCACGTGCGCCTGGTACAAGGCAGGACCTGGAACTGCCCAGGCACCTGCAGCCGTCTTGCCCGAGCTTCCCTCCCAGGGCATGCCCTGTCCTGCAGGGCGCTGTGCCGAGGGGCTCACGTGCATCATGTACCATGGAATCGCAGGGCCCAAGGGTCCGACTTTTACGTCCTGCGAGATTCCCTGCCCGCTGAAGGAGTCAATGTGTCCCCAAGGGCAGGGGTGCTTCACGATCGCCGATGGGCCAGGCCGCGTGTGCAGGCCCGCTCGGTAGCGCGTCGCAGCGCATCTGGAATGCGCGACGCTTTCAATCCAAGCGCTTTCCAAGCACCTGGCTCACGTGATCGAAGCCCAGCTCCCTGTAAAATGCTTCAGCCTCGCGGTTTCCTGCCCAGACCGTAAGAAGCACTTCGACCGCGCCCCGTCGCCCAGCCCACCCGGAGGCGGCCTCGACGAGGGCGCGACCCACGCCATGTCGCCTGAATTCACGGGCGACAACCAAGCTGTCGACGTGGGCCCGCCTCGCTTGCACCATGCTCGTGGACGGTGGCGTGTGGTAGATCTGGACATGAACAAGGCCTACGACGCGGGCCGGGCCTGCGTCTTCTGCGACGAGCAGGGCGTCGTCTGAAGAGCGCAGTATCCGCTCGATTTCGTGGCAGGGACGTGAGATCCCCTTGGGCTTGCGAAAAAGTCGGGGGAGGAGCTCTGCGTGCAGGAAGTCCGACTCGAGGAGGAGCTGGTTCAGCGCGGCGAAATCGCCGATCAATGCAGATCGTACCCGCATTGAGCGTTATGGATCTTGCCCAAACACCTCGGCGAGGATTTTTTCGACGGTGCGCCTGTTTACGGGCTTGCGGATGAAGTACTTGGCACCCAAGAGCAAGGCCTGCTTCTCGGTTTCAAAGCTCTCCTCGGTCGTCACCACGCACACGGTCGTGTGGGCATAGGTCGGATCCTCGCGCATCCTGCCGAGGAGCTTCAGGCCATCCATGATGGGCATGTTGAGGTCGAGGAGCACCAAGTCGTAGGGCGTGTTTTGGGCGGCTTTGAGTGCCTTGAGCGCCGCCACTCCGTCTGGTGCCTCGTCAATGATTACGCTCGGGACACGCTTTACCGCAAAGGCCAGGAGCTGGCGCATGGCTGCCGAGTCCTCGACGATCAACACGCGACGCCCGGGCCTTGCCTGTGCATCTTGGCTCATGCCGTTGCCCTCATGTGGTCTCCAATCGGCGAGCGGGTATCTTCTTTTTCAGCAGAAAGGAATTCGAGAATAGCCTGGGACACGAGCTCTGGGTTCTCTTCAGCAGGTGAGTGCCCGCAGCAAGGGATAATTCGTGACTCGGCGCGCTCGAGGCCGCTGGCGAGCCTCCCTGCCCACGTGGAAGGGAACATGCGATCGTTTTCACCCCAGAGCACCAGGGTCCGCGCCTTGACCGCCGGTAGAAAGCGGGAGAACACGTCAGGCCAGGCGACTAGCCGAAGCGTGGCAAGACCTGCTCCGACCGAACCCGGTCGATTGACACGTTCCCACAGGTAGTCCACCCAATCGTCCGTCGCGAGGGCAGGATCCGCGTAGATCCGCTGGCGGAGGTGATGCTTGATAAGCCAGCGAGACATGAGCTTCGAAAACACGGTTTCTGCAAGAATTGGCGTGGACGCGAGGGTTGCCACGGCGCGCGGTAAAAAGGGGTAGACGAGCGGATCGATGACGACAATCCGATCCACGTGTTCCGCGCGCCTAGCTGCCAAGAACAGCGCGAGCCCACCGCCGAGGGAGTGTCCAATCACCGTGACGCGCTCGACGGCGAGGATGCCCAAGAAGCGCACGATTGTTTCCAAGAAGGCTGCTGCGCTGTAGGAGTAATCCTCTGGTGCTGGGCGGTCGCTTTCCCCGTGCCCAGGCAGGTCGAGAGCGATGACCTCATGGCCCGCGGCTTCGAGCTTGGGGACAACATGGCGAAACTGCCAGTGGCTGAGCTGGTAGCCGTGGAGCAAGAGCAGTGGGCAGGATCCGGTCTTCGGAAACGTGTTGGGAGCCCGATCCCCTGATCGATAGAAAAAAAGGCGTACCCCGTCTACGTCGAGAAGTCGACCCGGCAGGCTCATTCAAGGGAAAGATACCGCAAGCTTGAAAGCATGTCGATCCTTGACCGTCACGCCAAGGCGTCCGACACCCCTAGCTCACCTTGAGCACCTCGTCTGGGAATCGCTTGGCCATGTGCTCTCGAATGAGCTCCTCGATGGCCCTGGCAGTCGACAGCTTGAGAGCTTGGTCAGCTAGGGTTCGGGCTTCCTCCATGG
Organism: Deltaproteobacteria bacterium; assembly: GCA_016210055.1. Classification (GTDB taxonomy): domain Bacteria; phylum Myxococcota_A; class Polyangia; order Haliangiales; family SHYZ01; genus JACQUZ01. The sequence continues at coordinate 76,238 of JACQUZ010000166.1, forward strand.
TTGAGGCTCGAAGCACCGCTTTCACCACGGGGATCGCCGCTGCGTTCATCGAGAGCTCGTCAAGCCCCAATCCGACGAGGACAAGGGCCAAGAGCGGCTCACCGGCCATTTCGCCGCACATGGCTACGGGAATTCCATGTGCTTTCGCAGCCGTGGCCACGTAGCGGACGATGCGCAGGATGGCCGGGTGAAGTGGCTCGTAGAGGTAGCCTACGTGCTCGTTCACCCGGTCGATGGCCAGCGAGTACTGGATGAGGTCGTTGGTTCCTATGGAGAAGAAGTCGATTTCCTTGGCGAGCAGGTCGGACGTCAGCGCGGCCGAAGGCATCTCGATCATCATTCCAACCTTGATCGCCGGGTCAAAAGGCTCACCTCGCGCGCGCAGCTCGGCCTTGCATTCCTCGAGGATAGCCTTGGCCTCGCGCAGCTCACCCACGCCGCTGATCATGGGAAACATGATCCGCAATGGACCGTGTGCCGACGCCCGAAGGAGACCTCGCAGCTGTGCCTTGAATAGAGGCCGTCCCTGCGGGGTCAGGCACAGGCGTATCGACCTCAGGCCGAGTGCGGGGTTCAGCTCGGGGCCCAGGGACTTGGCGAATGGACTGGCCTTGTCGCCACCTAGGTCAAATGTGCGGAACGTCGCCGTCTTGCCTCCGAGCTGCTCCAGCACCGCCCGTGCGTGCTGGTAGTGCTCGTCCTCCGATGGAGGTTCCGCACGGCCAAGGAACAGGAACTCCGTTCGGTACAGGCCGATTCCCTCGGCGCCATGGTGGATCGCCGGCGGAACCTCATCGATGATGTCCACGTTGCAATACAGGTGGATCGCCTGACCGTCGAGAGTCTCGGTGGGTAGGTCCCGGTTGGCAAGGAGCGCCTCGCCAATGGCCGCTTCCCGCCTGGCCCGAGCTCGAAAATGAGCGACCGTTTGGGGCTCGGGATTGATGATGACCAGGCCCTCGGTGCCGTCCACGATCACGAGGTCGCCGTTGGTCACGTGGCTGGTGATTTCCTCCAGGCCAACGACCCCGGCGATTTCGTGCGCCCGGGCAATGATCGCCGTATGGGAGGTGCGTCCACCCACGTTCGTGACGATGGCCGCCACTGCCGCACGGTGAAGTTGCGCCGTATCCCCGGGCGATAGGTCGTGCGCCACCACGACCGCATCGGGCGGAGGCTGCACGGGCCCCTCGTCCTCACCAAGGAGGTTGCGCAAGATCCGGTCGCCGACGAAATCGATGTCCGAGCGTCGCTCGCGAAAGTATTCATCCTCGATGGCGTCGAAGATCTTCTTGATCTGATCTACAGTGCGGCGTAATGCCCACTCGGCGTTGATGTGCTCCTCGCGGATTTTCTTGATGGCCTCATCGACGAGGTGCTCGTCATGAAGGATGAGCTGATGCGCTTCAAGGATTCGGAAGTGGTCCTCACCCTCGCGCTCGACGAGCTTGCTCTTGATCCGCTCGAGCTGGATATCGCTCTCCTTGATGGCGGCTCCAAAACGGGCGATCTCTACCTCCACCTCTTCGGGGCTGACGTGCTTCTTGGGCGTCTTGAGCCGCCGTCGATCCAAGACATACGCCCGTCCGATGGCGATGCCCGGGGAAGCTGCCGTACCATGCTTGCGGATCTCTCCTATGGGTCCTGACGAGGCTCCGCTTTGATCAGGATCCCAGCTGCCCTTCGTCTCCACCACCCCCCCCTCCTAGCCACGGTAACCTGGAGCGAGGTCCATGGCGCGATACGGCGTCGTCGCCTGCGGTGCGTGCTCCGCCCGGCTATCGCCGGCGGGCAGCAGAAGCTCGGAAAGCTTACGTAGTCGACTAGGCTCCGTCCGCTCCTCGGCTTCTCCTTGTCTCGCCTGTGTCTCTCGCTCCATGCCCTGTTTAGCGCTCTTCACCAAAGCGGTTGCGTACGAGCTCCCCCAGCGCAGTCACGCAGGAGGCGGCGTCTTCCCCGATTCCCCGCACGCGGATGGATGTTCCCTTGCTCGCCACGAGCATGAGCACGCCCATGATGCTCTTTCCGTTAACTGCTTGGCCGTCCTTCTCCACCTCGACCTCACAGCGGTACCGGTTCGCGGTCTGGACGAACTTCGTCGCTGCCCGGGCGTGGAGCCCCAGCTCGTTCACGATCTGGAACGTGTCTTCAACGACGCAGGTCCCGTTGGTCACGCCGCCCCCCCGTCTCCAAGCCGTACCGATCGGATTGCGGTTTCGGCGGCGACGTGCGCCAGCTCGGCCGGAGTATGTTGCGCGCGGTCGATGCTGGCGATCTTGATCAGCATGGGGAGGCTCAAGCCGCAAAGAACCTCGACTTTCTTCCCCGATCGCTTCAGCTCGATGGCGCAGTTCGCGGGGGTCGAACCGTGGAGGTCACAGGCGATGAGCACGCCGTCGCCTCTATCCAGGCGCTCTGTCGCTTCACGGATTCTCGCCTGAATACTCTCTCTAGGTTCCTTTGGGTCAATGCACAGCGACTCCATGGCATGGGTTGGACCCTCACCAAGCAGGACCCGAGCGGCTGCGAGCATGGCCCTCGCTACGTCACCATGCGTCACCAGTAGTACGCCGACGAGCGCACTCATGTTCCCCGTACCGTCTCCCCTCCGCTCCCACGGTCCAAGTCGCGGTGCCGGATCGTGAGAGACCACTTGCCTGAAAGACGCTTGCGCAGATCTTCGACCACGGCGACGGAGCGGTGGCGTCCGCCCGTGCAGCCGATCGCTATTGTAAGGTATGCCTTCCCCTCCCCTCCAAAGCGTGGAAGGGAAAACGTGAGCAAGTCCTCTATCTTCTTGAGGAACTCCCTCGCGTCTTCGTTCTCCAGCACGTAACGGGCGACTTCTTCCGACAACCCGGTCTTCGCTGCGAGAGTGTCTACGAAATAGGGATTGGCGAGAAATCGCACGTCAAGGACTAGGTCGGCTTCCGTTGGAAGCCCATGCTTGAACCCAAAGGAAAGGAGGGTGACCGAGAGAGTACTTGCCACTCGTCCATAGCGCGCTTGAATGATCCCCTTGAGCTGGTGCGCGTTCAGGTTTCCGGTGTCGACAACTGCGCTCGCATCGTCCCTAAGTGGTGCGAGGAGCTGGCGCTCACGTTGGATCCCCTCGCGGAGATCGTCCACCCCGAGCGGGTGCCTGCGACGCGTCTCGGAGAACCGGCGCAGGAGCGTGTCGTCGGCGGAGTCAAGGAAAAGCACTTCCATCGCGTGCCCTGCAGAGCGGACGACCTCCATGGCTTCCCGATAGCTGCCGAGGAACTCGCCCTCACGTGCATCGATGACGAGGGCCGCCTTTTCCATTTCTGCCTGGCCGCCCAGAAGCTCAACGAACTTGCCGAGAAGCGGCAGGGGTAGGTTGTCCACGCAGAAGAAGTTCAGATCTTCGAGCGCTCGCAGTGCCGTGCTCTTTCCGGCTCCGGATAGGCCCGTAATTATTACGACCTTCATTCGGCCTCGTCGCGCGGAACATCGCGCGGCCTGGCCTGGGCGATTGCCCGATTCAGCCGCTCCTGGAAGTCCCTAGCAGAGTAGTGGCCACGAAGCTTGAGTAGCTGGTTGCGGGCGGCGACTTCGATGATGGAGGTCATGTTGCGGCCTGGCCTCACGGGTACCCGAATATGCGGGATGTTCACCTCGAGAATAGAGTAATGCAAGTCCTCTGTCCCAAGCCGGTCGTACTCCTCGTCCTCCCGCCACTCCACCAGCTCGACGACCAGCTCAATCTTCTTGGTGTCGCGCACCGCCGAGATACCGAATAGGTCCTTGATATTAATGATTCCCAGTCCCCGAATTTCCATGTGATGCTTGATGATTTCGGAGCCGGAACCGAACAACGCCCCTGGTGGCTTGCGGCGGATATCGACAATGTCGTCAGCTACCAGTCGGTGCCCGCGCATGACCAAGTCGAGCGCGGCCTCGCTCTTTCCGATTCCGCTCTTGCCGAGCAGCAAGATGCCGATCCCCAAGACATCCATGAGCACGCCATGGATCGACGAGCTAGGGGCGAGTTGCTCTTCCAGGTACTGCGTGACCCGGTCAATGAAGACCGAGCTCATGAGGGACGAGGAAAGCAGGGCGACTTCTTTCTCCTCGCACAGTCGCGGGAGATCCTGGGGAGCGGCAAGACTTCGCGTGATGACGATGCAGGCGGGCTTGAGCCCGACCAGGTTCTCGAGCCCCGCCCTGCGAACGGAGTCGCTCAGGTGTTGGAGGTACCCGAGCTCCGTCGCCCCGAGAACCTGGACCCGCTCGGGGTGCACCTGCTCGGTATACCCAGTTAGGGCCAATCCTGGTTTTTGAATGCGTGGAACCGAGATGGACCGGGACAGACCTCCCCGACCAGCCAGGAGCTTGAGCTCAAGCCCAGCCATCGAGTCCTGAAGAAGTTGCTCAACCTTCACAGAAAGCACGATCTCCTCAGTTCGGGAACCTCGTCCTGGAGCATAGCGCCTTCTTTGACGTTATTCGAGCCTCGGCGCTCCTCGTGACCCTCATCGGTGCTTCCCGGCCAAGACGCTCAGTACTTCGCGTCCTCGTCGGCGATGATCTCGTAGATCTCGTGGGCGCTGTTCGCTGTCAAGAGGCGGGATCGGAACTCGCCATCCTTGAAGAGGCGGCTGATACGTGCCAGAGCCTTGAGGTGCACTCCGGTGGAGTTCTCGGGAGCCACGAGGACAAAGAAAAGATGCGTGGGTCGGCCATCCATCGAGTCGAAATCGACACCTTCCCGTGCACGGCCCACACAAGCCACGAGCCGTCCCACCGCGTCCAGCTTCCCGTGGGGAATGGCGATCCCTTCCCCGATGGCTGTGGAGGCGAGGCGCTCTCGTTCGATGAGAACCTTAACGAGCTCCTCCTTGACTACCCCTTCATGCCGTTCGGCCAAGCGGCTGGCGAGCTCTTCGAGCACATCGAGCTTATCGCTCGCTCGAAGATCGGGGACTATCAAGTCCTCGCGGATGAAATCGATGATCTTCATCGGTAAAGACAACGCGCCCGGACACTACCACATCGTCGACACCCGGGCGTGCCTTTCAGAAACGCAAGCCCTTTTCGCCACTCCTCCCATTCCTAGCCGTCCAAATCTTTCGCGGGTGGGCCTGTTTCGATAAGCCCGTAGCTCGAGTCCTCTCGTCGGTATACGACGTTCACTTGCCCGGTCTGACTATCCCTGAAGACGAAGAAGTTGTTCTCGAGCAGGTTCATTTGCATGATGGCTTCGTCCACGGTCATTGGGCGTGCCAGGAACTGCATGGACTTGACCACCACGGGCTTCTTCTCGAGTGGGCGAACACCTTCATCGGCACCGGCGGGTGTCGTTCCTGGCTGCGACGGCCTCTCCAGGGCCTCCTCGAGGACGTGGTACGCAATGGGAATCTCGGAGAGGTCGGCACGCGCCTTGTGATGGCGAATCTTCTCCTTGTACCGCCTCACCTGGCGCTCAATCTTCGCCATCACGAGGTCGATTGAGGAGTACATGTCTTCCGTGATTTCTCGTCCCTTAATCAGCAGGCCATTGTGGAGCTGGATGTTGACATCGGCTACGTGCTGATACCCACGCTCTGTCGAAAGAACCACGTGCGCCATGATCGGATCGGGAAAGTACTTCTTGATTCGCTCAACTTTCTCGCGAGCGTACTCCTTGACAGCATCCGACGTCTCGATATGTCGAAAAGTTACGGAGAACTGCATGCAGAAGTCTCCTGTCTCAAGGGGTCGTTTTCGTGCCCCGGCCTCGTGGGAATCCCTACCTGATGAAAACGCATGGCTAAAAGAGCTGCTTCCGTTTTGATGAGCTGAGGATCCCGAGCTGCTCACGATATTTTGCGACGGTTCTCCTCGCGATGTCGATATTTTGATCACGCAGGAGCTCCACGATCCTCTGATCAGAGTGGGGGTGCTTGGGATTCTCGGCCGAGATGATGTTCTTGATCTTGCTCTTGACCGCTTCCGAGGCGACCTCGTCGCCGTCCGTGCGCGAGATCCCAGAGTTGAAGAAGAATTTCAGCTCAAAAATGCCCTGCGGCGTGTGGACATACTTATTGGTCGTGACGCGCGAAATCGTTGACTCATGCATGCTGATGTCTTCTGCCACATCACGCAGGATCAACGGTTTCAAGTAGGCGATCCCCTTGTCGAAAAAGTCACGTTGGAACTTGATGATCGACTCGGTCACCTTGACGATGGTCCGTTGGCGCTGCTGAATCGAGCGGATCAGCCATTGTGCCGACCGAAGCTTGTCCTGAATGTACTCGCGTGCCTGGGGCGACCCGGATAGCGCGGTCCGATAAAAGGACGATATTTTCAGCTTTGGCAAGCCGTCGTCATTCGGCACCACGAAGTACTTGTCGCCCACCTTATGGATGTACACGTCAGGCGTTATGTAATGGGGTTCATCTGTCGTGTACACGCGGCCCGGCCGAGGATCGAGCTCCATGATGACCTTGGCGGCCTCATAAATTTCCTCGAGCGGCTGTTTCAAGTCGCGAGCGATGGCTTGGTAGTTCTTCTTCTCGAGGTTGGGCAGGTGGTGCTGGATCATGGAGATGACCAGCTCGTCGTCAGCGCCCACATGCTCCGCCTGGATAAGCAGGCACTCCTCGAGTGAACGAGCGGCTACCCCAACTGGATCAAACTGCTGAATTCGCTTGAAAACTCGCTCCGCGACCTCAAATGGAACCCGTGCGTCGGCTGCTATCTCGTCGAGCGGCGGATCTTTAAGGTACCCGTCCGTATCGAGGTTGCCGATAATCATCATGCCGATGGACTGCTCCTCTTCTGTAAACGGAGCCAGCTTGAGCTGCCAAGCAAGGTGATCGAAGAGAGAGGTTCGCTTGGTTAGCGTCGACTCCAATGAGGGGAGCTCGTCGCCACTCGGCTTGTACGATGGCATCGGGGGCGCCATCGTGTAGTTCTCAAGGTAGTTGTCCCAGTCGATTTCCGAGACCGCGTTTCCGTCTGCCTTGATTTCGGGCTCTTTCTCGATGCGGCTCGGATCCGGCAGGGCCATCTCGGTCTCGCCGGCCGTTTCGAACTTGGCCTCACCGTCAGCAGCCGCACCGATTTCTTCCCGGTCGCGCGCCTGCTCCTGACTCGTTTCGAGCGCGTCTTCGAGGACCGGGTTCTCCATCATCTCTTCCCGGACAAGGTCGACAAGCTCCATCCGCGAAAGCTGGAGAAGCTTGATCGCCTGTTGCAGCTGTGGGGTCATCACGAGCTGCTGGCTGAGCTTCAGATGCTGTTTGATCTCAATTGACATGTTGGCACGATCGTTGATAGGCGCAGGCGGCGTGCTGTCGACCCATCACTAAATTATCGCCCGAGATTCGCGATGTAAAGGGGCATGGCGCTTGTGGCGCAAAAGTTGCAAAGCCGTCCGGCTCATGCCAACAGGTTGGACGCGACGCTGCTGGCGAGCGAACCATTGCTTGGCACGTTTCCGCCAGCCTGCATTGGTCGCCCCTTGGGCTGGAACTGCAGGCTGGCCTGAATGAACCGTCTGAAAAGGGGGTGAGGTGTGGTGGGTCGAGACTTGAACTCGGGATGGAACTGGCAGCCCACGAAATAAGGGTGGTCTTTCAGTTCGATCAACTCCACCAGGCGTCGGTCTGGCGAAAGGCCAGAAAGTACCAGCCCATGGTTCTGCAGCTGTTCTCGATACGCGTTGTTTACCTCCCAGCGATGGCGGTGCCGCTCGGTAATCTGGGTGGTGCTATAGGCTTGAGCGGCGTGGGTACCCTCGAGCAAGGTGCAGGGGTAGGAACCAAGACGCATTGTGGCACCTTTTTCCGTGACCCCTCGCTGGTCCGGCATGAGGTCAATGACTGGATGGGAACACGCCGGGTCAAGCTCGGAGGAAGTGGCATTCTTGAGACCGCATACATTTCGAGCGAATTCCACCACCGCGAGCTGCATCCCGAAGCAGATGCCGAAGAACGGGATCCTGTTTTCCCGCGCGTGCCTTATGGCGCTGATCTTCCCTTCCGTTCCGCGAGCGCCAAACCCCGGAGCAACGAGGATCCCATCCACATCGCTGAGGAACGAAGCTGGCCCATGTTTCTCGACCTCCTCGGAGTCGATGTGGCGGATGATCACCCCGCAGTCGTTGGCGATTCCACCGTGGATGAGCGCCTCGTTGAGAGACTTGTACGATTCGACGAGCTGCACGTACTTGCCTACGAAGCCGATCGTCACGGTGCGCGGCGGATTCTTCACCTTCTCGACGATCCGTTCCCACTCGGAAAGGCGCGCGGACCGCGACCAGATGTTGAGAAGCTCAGCGATCTTGTCATCTAGCCCTTCGTCATGAAGACGGAGGGGGACTTCATAGATCGTCGCAACGTCTTGGGAGGTGAAAACCGCGTCTTCCGCCACGTTGCAGAACGAGGCGATTTTCTTTTTCATCGAGGAGTCGATCGGGCGGTCGCATCGGCAAATCAGTACCTCGGGAGAAATGCCGATCTCACGGAGCTTCTGGACTGAATGCTGAGTGGGCTTGGTCTTCAGCTCTCCCGCGGCAGCGATGTACGGCACGAGGGTGAGGTGAACTGCAATTGAGTTTTGGTGGCCGAGCTCGTGTCGCAACTGCCGGATGGCTTCGAGGAAGGGGAGCGACTCGATATCACCAACCGTGCCTCCCACCTCGACGATGAGCACGTCGTTTTCTTCTGCACAGCGGCGGATCCGGTCCTTGATTTCGTCGGTGATATGGGGAATCACTTGAACCGTGCCGCCGAGGTACTCCCCTCGACGTTCCTTGGCGATCACGGAGTAATAGACTTGCCCAGTCGTGAGGTTGTTGAGCCGGCTCATCCGTGTCGAGACGAACCTCTCGTAGTGGCCAAGGTCGAGGTCGGTCTCGGCACCATCCTCTGTCACGAATACCTCCCCATGCTGGAGGGGATTCATGGTCCCAGGATCGACATTGATGTAGGGGTCGAGCTTCTGGTTTGCGACTTTCAGCCCCCGATTTTCGAGGAGTGCCCCGATGGAGGCCGAGGCAAGTCCCTTGCCAAGCGACGACACTACGCCACCAGTTACGAAGATATACTTGGTTTGCTTCGACATGGCTCGAGGCAATTTCCTTAATGGTTTTGCCTACATGCGTAGGACTTGCACGGTCTTCGAAACTCTACGTCCTGGGTCACCTCAAGTCAATCTGAATCCCTCACGTGAGGTACGCGAGCACGACGGAAACCAGGAAGGCAAAGCAGCCGACCGTCAAGAAAAGCACGGCACGATCTGGTTCAATCCTTCCTATCAGGAGCTCAGCTTCCTTCCTGACTGAGGGATTCACGGGTTCCGCGAGAAGCACGTGAACGAGCGCGCGAACTCCAGCAAAATCACCGACTTCATAAGCGCGCTGCGCGTGTGCGAGCAAATCCTCGTGCCTATCGCTCATCCTTCGACCCTAAGGGCGTCCGCGAGCCATTTCCGGATTGCTGGAACTTCTGATCGCTGCCATGCCGGCCGCGCTCGCCGGTGGAGAAACTCACACAGGGCGACCCTGACCATTTGGTCGAGCTCCTCGAGCAGGGACATGCGCTCGAGGAACCGATCATCGTCCTCCTCCGAAAGGAGTGCGGGGAGCTTTACGCTTTTCAGGTCAAGGGTGTCCGCCTCGAGGACACATCGCCATTCGCGATCGCCGCGCGAGATGCGTAACTCGGCCTCGCGGAGGCTGCGGCCAGCGCCCAGAGCGGCTCGTGTCTCCACGCCGTAGGCAGCAGTGCCCCCCTTGAGCGCAGCGTCGGTGACATCTCCGGCGAGTGCCTTGAGCCGGACACGGCCGCAAAATGCCACGGCGAATGCTTCATCCCCTTTCCCGAAGGTATCTTCGCCCTGATCGACGTGGAACAGGAGCCACGTGAGGAACTCGCGGCCAAGGTACGCGAGGTCTTGGAGCGACTCACCCGAATCACGGCCTGCCATGAGAGCTTCAGGCATCCGAATCCTCCGTTGTCGTGCTTCGCCCAGGGAATCCGGGGAAGCCAATGATCATCTCTGGAGTAGGCGCCAGCGTTGGAGATAAGAGACCGTGTTCCTTCGCGACTTGGCCCGGGCCGCAGGGGACAAGCTCGAGGCCAAACGATTTCTTGAACAAATCGATCATGAGCTCGTTGGGTCCCTTGGAATGCGAGAAGAACAGCACGCGCCCCGTATCCAGCTGCCAGGTCATGTCGTAACTGCGCGTGACCGGGAAGGCCTGCCCACGAAGCTTTCGGACGACCTCCTTCTTGCACGCGTCCTTTTCGGACTTGCTCGGCTTTCGTCCAAGGGCCGATAGCCTCTCGTCCACCATCCGCCTGACGATCGCCGAAGGAGGCCTAAGTGTATCAATTCGAAGGCATGCGGCGAGCGCGTCTCCAAAAAACATCTTGTCGCTGGAGAGGTCCAGATCATGCGGATCCTCGACCGTGGCCCAACCGTGGCTGCGCTCGATCTCTCCTTTGGGGTCTATGACGACATGGACGTGGGCGCGCGCTCCCTTGATGAGGCGTGATTTCTCACGGGGCGCTTCACCCCGCACGAGATAGCGGCGAACGGTCACCGCTCCTTTGAGAGCTCCCATGGTTTTGGGTTGTAGATCGGGACTATGACAATCCGCGGGCTGGCCGGCGCGGGTTACCTCAAGTTCCCGAGGGAAAGCCTCCATGCCGAAAGGGTTGTGCTTGTTGACGCCTGGGTATGAGCGGGGCTTGAAGTGGAGGCGCTGCCCGTGGAAGGGCTCAATCCGGAGCTTGCGTTGGATGCCTGCAGGGTCGCGGCGATAACGGCCACGTCGAGCTCCTCGCCGCTCAGCACGTGCGGGGCAAGGAGCGTGTCTTTTTCCCGATCGATGAATCCAGTATCAAACTCGCCTTGCAGAAAAAGCGGGTGCCTAAGGATCCGTCGGTGGAACGGGAGGTTCGTCTTGAGCGTCCCGCCGACCCGGTACTCCCCAAGCGCACGTATCATCCTCTTGAGAGCTTGGTCTCGGTCCTCTCCCCATGCGACCAGCTTGGAGATCAGAGGGTCATAAAAGACGCTAATCTCCGACCCCACCTGCACCCCCGAATCGTCGCGCACGTAGGGGCCGGACGGCACCCGGAGCGACGTTATTTTTCCCGGTGCCGGGAAGAAGCGAATGGGATCCTCCGCATAGACCCGGCATTCGATGGCGGCACCACGCCTCCGGCCATCGGCCTGCTCTTGGGTGAGTGGGAGTGGCTTCCCTTCGGCAACGGCGATTTGCCACGCTACCAAGTCCAGGCCGTAGACCATTTCGGTCACAGGGTGCTCGACCTGCAGGCGGGTGTTCATCTCGAGAAAGTAGTAGGAGCCATCCGCTGCCAGGAGGAACTCAACCGTCCCGGCACCCCGATAATTCACTGCCTTTGCGGCCTTGACCGCGATCTCCCCCATGCTTGCCCGGAGCTCCGGAGTGACTGCGGGGGACGGCGACTCCTCGATGACCTTCTGGTGCCGCCTCTGGATCGAGCAGTCGCGTTCACCAAGATGGATCGTGTTGCCAAAAACGTCGCCAAATACCTGAACTTCCACGTGCCGTGGCCTGATGATCGCTTTCTCGATGTACACAGCGTCGTCGCCAAACGCGGCCTTCGCTTCACGCTTGGCTCCGTCGTAGGCCGAGGTAAACTTTGCCTCGGACTCGACGAGCCTCATGCCCTTTCCTCCACCTCCGGCCGAAGCCTTGAGCATGACCGGAAAGCCGATTCCTCGCGCAGAGGCGAGCGCTGCGTCGACGGTGGGAAAGCCTCGTCCTTCTGGACCATTGTCCCCGGGAACCACGGGTACTCCCGCCTCCATGACGGTCGCCCGGGCGGTGGTCTTGTCTCCCATCTTTCGCATCGCATCGGCGCTCGGTCCAATGAAGGTGATGCCAGCTGCTTGGCATGCCTCCGCAAAATCCTCGTTTTCCGAGAGAAAGCCGTATCCAGGATGCACTGCGTCAGCGCCCTGGACGCGGCAAGCGTGAATGACTTTCTCGATGTCGAGGTAGCTCTCCCGAGCAGGGGACGGGCCCAGGTGGAAGGCTCGGTCTGCAGTGCGCACGTGGACCGCGCTTCGATCAGCGTCAGAGTAGACGGCCACGGTTTCGATGCCGAGTTCTTTGCAGGTCCTCATGACCCTGACGGCGATTTCGCCACGATTGGCCACGAGGACGCGTCGAATGCGACGCGAGGTTCCGTTGGATGGCATGGGCGAAATGTAATTGCGTCTCCCCCCTGGGGGCAATGGTGAACGTGCATTGCTTTTGTGGCGGATTCGCCCATAAAATTCCTCGAGTCCCAGCTTGCAGGGCGCTTGGTGGCGCCTAAGGCGAGGTCCGCGTGAGCGATCCCAATACGAGGAAAGAGAAGCGAACTCCGGTCACCCTCAAGATCAAGTTCAAGAGCGCGACCCTGGATCAGTTCATCGAGCGTTACTCGGTCGATGTGAGCCATGGCGGGATCTTTATCCGCACGAAGGATCCCTTGGCCGTCGGGACACAGCTTCGTTTCGAGTTTCAGCTCCAGGACTCCACGCCGCTGATTTCCGGCGAGGGAACCGTGGTGTGGACCCGCGAGCACGATCCAACCAGGATCGGCGTTGCGCCTGGCATGGGGGTGCGCTTTGACAAGTTGGCGCCCGAGAGCCAGGCGGTGCTCGACAAGATCCTTGCTCAAAAGACCAAGGACACAACACCTGCTCCATTCGAATCTCCGCGAGAGGAAAAGGAAAAGACCAGGGTGGCACCTGCGCCCCTGGTCAGCGGCCTGGCGGCCAAGACCGCGACGACCGCCGCACCCCCGGCTCCCTCGGTGACCGAACCCAGAAAGACGCTCATGGGCTTGGCGCCTCCCCGCAGTGGGTTCCCCGAGGAGACGAGCCGCGACGCGACGCCGCTTCCCAATCCGATGCCGTTCCATTCTGGCGGTGACGATGACTTCTCTGAGGACGTGTTCGAGCAGCCGACGCGCGTAGCGGCGCTCGATCTCACGCTCCTACGGGCGTCCGAGGGCGACGCCGCACCGAGCGATGACCTGGGCTTGGATAGGCGCGAGAAAGAAGAGCCGCTTGCTAAGGCCCCGGCGCCAAGAGCCGAAGCCGTAGTTGACGCTCGTCCAGTGGCAAAGCCCGAGGCCAAAGCAGTGGAAACGAGGCCTCAGGTCGCAAGCGAAGACACGAGGCGGGATGAGCCCAAGAAGCCAGAGCCGGTTGCCACGCCGCAACAAGCTGAGCCCTTGGCCGAACCCGAGCCAGAAGAACGAGTTGACGGCAGGGGCGAGATCAGGGTCGAGGAGAAAAAGGGAGAGCCCAAGCGGTTGGTGGACGAGCCCAAGGTCGAGGTCAAGCTTGATCCCGAGCTTGGGCCGGAGCGCTCGAGGCCAAAACAAGAACCCAGGTCGGGGCGGAATGATTCCGCGCGGGCACCTGCAAGGGGAGCAGAGGCCCCGCGGGTCGCCGCTCGAACTGAGGTCGTGCAGGCAGTTCCACCGCCGGCCAGGAAGTCATCAGCTCCGCTGTACGTGATGATCGCTTTCCTGCTCGTGGCAGGAGGTGCAGCGTTCTTCGTCATGTCGAAGAAGAAAGGGAGCGATACGGAACTATCGGTTGCTGCGCAGGCGAGCGCCCAAGTTGAGCCGAGCGGTGAAATCGGGAAGCAAGCCCCCCCGACTCCGGCGCCCGATCAGCCAGTGGTGGGAATGCCCCAGAATGCGAACACAGCACCCGAACCGGCGCCGGGACCAACCCCAGCACCAACCCCAGCACCCCCAGCACCGCAACTTCTCGACGTGTCCGTGGCGTCCGTTCCTCCCGGGGCCACTGTCGAGGTGGACGGAGTGCTGCAGCCCATTGTGACGCCGGGCGCCTTGAAGGGGTTAGAGGCTGACAAGACCTACAAGGTAACGGTAAAGCTCGCCTGCTACGCGGACCACGAGCTGGCGGTCGTCCCATCGGCAAGGAGAGCGCACGAGATAGCGCTCAAGCCCCTGCCTAAGGTGTTGCGGGTAGTCTCGAGTCCTCCAGGGGCTCTCGTGCTCATCGATGGCAAGGCAAGGGGAGCATCGCCCGTCAACGTTCCTCTGCCTATCGGGCCGGCCTCCAAGTCGCATGCCGTCGTGGCTAAGAAGGTCGGGTACGTTCCCTCGGAGTCCGTGGTCCCTGTCGACAGCCCGTGCGTGGAAGAGGGCGGCAAGGGAGTGATCGAAGTAGCGCTGGCACTCTCGCGGGAAGCCCGGGCGCCGAGCCGCCAAGCACCTGAACGGCCAGTGGCCATGCCGGAGAGACTCAATAAACCGGTGTTGGCACCAAAGGCGGCAGCGTCGACGCCCAAGCCTGCGGTAGCTCCTCGCCCCAAGGTACCGGAGACGCCCGTTGCCGCGACCCCGACACCGAGCGCACCCGCAGTGGACCCTGCAGCGGCTCCGCCGAAGAAGCCCGTGTCACCACCCGCAGCGCCGCCAGCCACTCCGCCTTCCAAGCCGGCTGCCGGCGCAAGCGAGGATGAGCACGTACCCGACTGGATGAAGAATCCCTGAGCGACTGCTCGGCATCTTGGCAATTAGCAAGCGAGTGCCTGCCCTTCAAGCTATGATGCGCGACCATGAAGACATGGGGGCGCGCGTTCCTCTTATTGGCTCCTCTGGCGGTGGGGTGTGCCGAGGAGCGGCGGTCACTCGTCGACGGGTTGATTCCCGGCGAATGCAATCCGCTTGGCGGTAGCGCGTGCGCGCTTCCCCTCCCGTCCTCGGTCTACCTGCGGGAAGACAGCACCACGGCGACGGGTTTTCGTGTGGACTTCGCCGTCGGATCGCTCCCCACCAACACCGATCGCGTCACCCTGGATCCTGGCTACATCAACCGCCGGGACGGATTCTCGGCAAACGCATCCATTGTCGTCTCGTTTCCCGAGGGGGTTGATGACGCGAACTTGCCCCCGGAAAACGATCCCGCAGCGAGCCTCCTTCCGACGAGCCCAACGGTGTTGGTGGACATGGAAACGGGGCAGCGGATCCCGCACTTCGCAGAGCTCGACGGGTGGGCCGGGGCATCGCAGCCCGACAAGCAGGCCCTAATCATCCGATCTGTGATCCGCCTCGAACCCAAGCGTCGCTACGCAGTGGCGCTCTTGACCTCCCTGAATGGCAAGGACGGAGCCCCTATCACCGTGCCTCCAGGATTCCGTGCCATCCTCGACGGGGAAAAGACCGGGCATCCACGCCTGGAGCGCGTGCGCGGGCGATACCCGGCAATCTTCGCCGCGCTCGATCGGCTTGGGATCGAGAGGAAGCAGCTCCTCTTGGCATGGGATTTCGTCACCGCGTCCGACGAGTCGCTCACGGAGGACATGCTCAAGGCTCGTGACGCGGCGCTTGTCGCCATGGGAGAGAAGGGGCGAAACCTTGGATTCAAGGTGACGGAGGAGGCTGTGCCCACGGATGAGGGCTCGAATCCCGTTACGGCCAAGATCCTCACGGGTACCTTTGACGCCCCGCTGTTCATGACGTTTGACGAGAAGGCGCTCCCTGCTGATAGAGGTAAGAACGCCGTGGTGCCGAGCGACCTGAACGGCTCGCTCGCCACCCAGGGCTCGCTCCTGGCCCGAGGGGCGCAAGGCGAGCCAACGATCACGGGTACGCTCAAGGCACCTTTCATGGCGGTCATCCCCAGGTGCGCGCTCGAGAGGAAGCCTGTTCCGATCTTGATTTACGGCCATGGCATCTTTGGCCTGCACGACGAGGTGGCGGGGGATGACATCCGCAAGATCGCCCAGCACCTCTGCGTGGTTGCCCTTGCGACCGACTTGCTCGGCATGTCCGACGGAGACGTCAACACAGCGATACGGGCCCTGGCCAATCACAACCGGATGGCTGAATTCTTCGAGAAGATCGTCCAGGGGATCGTGAACACGATCGCTCTGGCCCAGGTAGCCAGGGGCCCAATGGCAGAGTCGGTCGAATTCTCCGAGGGAGGGAAGCCGATCTTGGACCCTGCTAGGGAGTACTTCTACGGGAACTCCCAGGGGGGGATCTACGGCGGGACCTTCATGGCATGCGACCCATTCATCACCCGGGGCGTGCTTGGAGTGGGTGGGGTGAGCTTCTCACTTCTTCTCGAGCGGTCGACCCACTGGGCTTCGTTCCTGCCGGTCATCAGCGCCGCCTATCCAAGCCCGCTCGACAACCAGGTGACCGTGCACCTGATTCAGATGGCATGGGATGCGGTGGATCCGGTCACGACTGCAAGAGGACTGACAGGGCTGCTCGCGCGTCCCGTGCCGGGGTCCCCTCCAAAGCAAGTCCTCATGCAGGTTGCCTTGGGCGACTCAGAGGTGTCGAACCTCGGTGCAGAGCTCCAAGCGCGCATCATGGGCATTCCGATGCTCGGTCCACCGCTCAGGAATTACGCACCCTATGGGTTGGAGTGGAAGGATGGCGAGCTGGCGAACGGCATGGCGGTATACGACCAGGACCCGACGCCCAGGCCGCCTCTTGGGACGGGCCCACGAGAAAAGAACGAAACCCACTGGCGCCTGAGGCGACTCAAGTCGGCGAGCGAGCAGATCAGGCATTTCTTCGAGACGGGGAAGATCGTTCAGACGTGCATGAAATCCGGCAAGGCCACTGCCTGCGAATGCGGTGCGTTCCCGCACGAGCCGGGCTATTCCCCGGAGCCTTGCGGGAAGGACCTATGACTTCAGGCTGAGCCTAGCTCCCGAACCTCGCTACGAGCTTCTCGACCCGCTGGACGAATTCCTGCTTGTGATGCCGCTCGAACTCCTTCCACGTGCAAAACGTCGTCGTGTCCCTCACCCGGTCGACGAATAGCTTGCCATCCAAGTGATCGCACTCATGCTGGAACGTCCCTGCTGAAAGCCCTCTTGCGACTTCATCGAACGCATTTCCGTGGCGATCCCAGGCGCGGACACGCAAGGTGACATGGCGCGGGACGACTCCGCGGAGATCGGGGACGCTCAGGCATCCTTCGAAGTTGTCGAAGAGCTCGTCATCCAGTGGCTCGAGGATTGGGTTGACGAGCACCGTCAGCGGGATCTTGGGCTTGTATGGATACCGCGGGTTGTCCCTCACCTCGATCGCGCACACTCGTACCGGCTCGTATACTTGATTCGCAGCCAGGCCCGCGCCGTCGGCGTCCCGCATGGTGTCGACCAGCTCGTCGATGAAGCGCTGCATGGCCGGGGTGCCGAGCTCCGCCCGGGATACCTCGCGCGCCGGGGCGCGCAGGATGGGGTGTCCAATGGAGGCGATCTTGCGAAAGCTCATGTCAATAGACTAGCGCCGGGCCTGCCAATACACTACCGCGCATGAAGGCGAAGCCAATGACCATGACCCAGAAGATCCTCGCCGACCATGCCGTCGGCCTCGATCGGCCATGGGTCCAAGCCGGGGACATCATCCTGGTTCGCGTGGATTTCACGATTGCTAGCGAGCTCTCGTGGAACGGCATGGAGCAGACGTACGTCAAGCTCGGGCAACCGAAGATTCACGACCCGGCTCGTTTTTTCTTGGCGGTCGACCACACGGTGGACCCCACGACGCTCGCCCACGATCAGCGCACCAAGCGGCTGGTCGAAAAGGCCCGCTCGCTTGCGCGGCAAAGTGGAATCAAGCACTTCTATGATGCCAACCAGACGATTCTCCACACCAAGTTTTACCGGGATCTCGTGCTCCCAGGGGACGTGGTACTTGGCTCCGACTCGCACACGACCTCGCACGGTGGGCTGGGCGCTCTTGCGATTGGCCTCGGAGGGGCGGACATCACCGCGGCGATGGTCCTTGGTCAATCGTGGCTCGAGGTGCCCGAGGCAATCGCGGTCGAGTACCAAGGGAAGCCCCAGTTCGGGATCGGCGGCAAGGACATCATCCTCAAGACGCTCGGTGACTTGAAACGGAACACCGTCGCCATGGAGCGGACGGTCGAGTACCGCGGCGAGCATGTTCGCGCCTGGTCTACGGACATGCGCTTCACCATCGCCAACATGACCGCAGAGCTCGGCGGTCTCAATGGCATCTTCGAAGCCGATGAGGTCGTGGCTTCCTGGATCCGCGATCGGCCAGGTGAGGGGCGAAAAGAGGGAGGCCGCTATTTTGCTGCCGATCCCGATGCACCTTACGTCGCCGTGCACCGGATTGACCTGTCAGAGCTCGGCCCTCTCGTCGCCAAGCCGTTTTCCCCAGACAACGTGGTTCCCGTCGAAGGGGTGGCGGGACATCCCCTCGCGGGTGCCTTTATTGGCGCCTGCACGACCACCGAGGAGGAGCTCGTCCTCGCCGCGCTCGTCCTCGAGGTCGCGCTCGGGCGGGGCGAGAAACCTGTCGCCACTGGCCAGCGAATCGTTGTTCCTGGCGATCTTTCCATCCAGCGGAACCTCCATGAAGCGGGGCTCTGGTCGATCTATGAAAGGGCAGGCTTTACCGTCGATCCACCGGGCTGCTCCATGTGCCTCGGCGTGGCGAGCCGGAAAGCCGGGCAGGGGGAGAGCTGGATCTCGTCGCAAAACCGGAACTTCCCCAATCGCATGGGAGAAGGCTCGCTGGCATTCCTCGCGTCGGCGGCGACAGTCGCGGCGTCGTCTTTAGGAATGACGATCACCGACCCCCGGCCGTTCCTGGCCGCTGTCTCGCGTGAGCGGCTCGCGCGGATCCTGCGTCGGAGTGACGAGAGGCCCGCCCCCGTGGTCGAGATCGTGGAACCGACGGTCAAGGTCGAAGAATCTCGCCGCGCCGCCAAGGCTGCGCCAGAATCGGCAGGGCCCAGGATCATCGTCGGACGCGTCCAGCGCTTTGGTGACCAGGTGGACACCGACGCGATTATCCCTGGCGAGTTCTGCCACCTCACTTCTCTCGAGGAGCTGGGAGAGAAATGCTTCCACTTCGTGCGGCCGGGCTTCGCCGAGCGCGTGCGCGCCGGGCAGGACGTGATCGTGGCGGGTGAGGGTTGGGGCTCGGGAAGCTCGCGGGAGCAGGCGGTGTGGGCGCTCATGGGAGCCGGAATCCGGGCGGTGGTGGCCAAGAGCTTTGCGTTCATCCACAAGCGCAACCTGGTGAACGAGGCGCTGGCCTTTCTGATCGTCGATGACCCGGAGTTCTACTCCCTCGCGGGCGAAGGTGCGACGGTCGAGCTCGATCTCATGGGAAGTCGCGTCACGGTGGAGGGCAAGACCTTTGCTGCGCGCGGCACCACTTCGATGATACGCGCGTTGCAGCAAGAAGGGGGCTTGGTTCCCGCCATCCTACGTCACGGCCGGGACGTGTTCACGACTCTTGCCAGCATGTGATTAGATATTGACGAGCAGCCGCTCGGGTTGCTCGAGCCGTTCCTTCAGCCCAACGAGGAACTGCACGGCCTCTCGCCCGTCCACCACCCTGTGGTCGTAGGAGAGCGCGACGTACATCATGGGGCGGATCTCGACCTTGTCACCGAAGGCTACTGGACGCTTGACGATGTTGTGCATCCCCAAGATCCCGGTCTGCGGGAAGTTGAGAAGCGGCGTGGACATGAGCGAGCCGTAAATGCCGCCGTTGGTGATCGTGAACGTGCCGCCGCTCAGCTCTGCCAACGAGAGCTTGTTGTCCCGTGCCTTCTGCCCCAGCTCGGCCACCTTCTTTTCAATCTCGGCAAAGCCCAGGGAATCGGCGTCGCGAACGACCGGCACGACCAAGCCACGCCCTGAGCCCACGGCCACGCCAATGTCGTAGTACTTCTTGTAAATGATGTCCGTCCCGCGCACCTCGGCGTTGAGGCCCGGGAATTCCTTGAGCGCCGCCACGCAGGCCTTCACGAAAAAGGACATGAAGCCCAGCTTGATCCCGTGCTTGGCGACAAAAGCGTCCTGATGGCGCGACCTCAGCGCCATGACTGCGCTCATGTCCACCTCGTTGAAGGTCGTGAGGATCGCGGCCGAATGCTGGGCTTGCACGAGCCGCTCGGCAATTGTCTTCCGTAGCGGCGTCATGGGCACGACTTCTTCCCGTGGCGACCTTTCGACCTGGGAAAGGGGTGCGGGGGGGACTGTGCTGGCAAGTGCCCGCACCTCGGGTGCGGGGGGAGCGCTTGGCGACGCCGCCTGGATCGCCGCCAATGCGGCAGAGACCGCTGGGAAGGCGGCGGTCATGGAGACGGGGTCGCCGAGGTCGAGCCCCTGTTCACGCAAGGCTTTTCGGCGAGAGGGGGAAAGCGCAGGGCTCCGTTCCACCAGTCCACGAGGCAGGCCTTCCTGCCTGTCGTCGGACGAATCGCTCGCCGCCGTATCGTCATGGCGAGCCCCGTTTTCAATCTTTCCAATCACGTCGCCCACCCGGACCGTGGCTCCCTCGGCGAATCGCTGGGCGGCGAGCACCCCCGTTGCTGGTGAAGGGAGCTGCACGCTCACCTTGTCGGTTTCCAGGTCAACGACCGGCTCGTCCGCCGAGATGGCTTCTCCAACCTTTTTTAGCCAGCGAGCAATTACCGCTTCGGTGATGGACTCGCCCAGCGCGGGAACTACGAGGTCATTCGACATGTCTCTCAGTCCTTACTCTTTACCCATGGCTTCGTCCAGAAGCTTGCGTTGTTCAATCGCGTGAGCCTTGCTCGAGCCGGTGGCTGGGCTCGCGCTCTCGAGGCGTGAGACCATCCTGAAGGAGCGCTTTTCGATCAGGCGACGGAGTTGCCGTTCCACGAAGTGGAACGCACCCAAGTTGGCCGGTTCTTCCTGCACCCACACGATCTCCACGTGCTTTGGGTAGCTTGCCAGCGCGTTCGCGACAATCTCGTCATTCCAAGGATAGAGCTGCTCGAGGCGGACGATGGCCGACTTCTTGTCGCCGCGCTTCTTCCTCTCCTCGGCGAGCTCGTAGCAGACCTTGCCGGAGCACAGGAAGACACGGCGTACTTGGTCGCGCGGAAAGCCGAGTGCGCTTTCCTCTTCCACGAGTACCCTCTGAAACCGTCCATGCGCCATCTCGTGGACGTGCGACATGGCCGAGGGGTGACGGAGGAGGCTCTTGGGCGTCAGCACCACCAAGGGCTTGCGCCACTTGCGCAGCACTTGCCGACGGAGCAGGTGGAACATCTGAGCCGCAGTCGTGGGCTGAACCACTTGGATGTTGTCCTCGGCGGCCAGCTCCAAGAACCGCTCGATCCGTGCGCTGGAGTGCTCGGGTCCCTGCCCTTCGTAGCCGTGCGGCAAGAGGAGGGTGAGGCCGCTTTGCCGCCTCCACTTGTCCTCCGACGACGCGACGAACTGGTCGAGGAGC
The DNA here is from genome assembly GCA_016210055.1 of Deltaproteobacteria bacterium. GTDB lineage: Bacteria > Myxococcota_A > Polyangia > Haliangiales > SHYZ01 > JACQUZ01. The sequence goes on from JACQUZ010000166.1 coordinate 97,489, forward strand.
ACCTGGGCGCCGTTCACGAAATCGCCGAACTGCGCTTCCCAGACCACCAGCCCATCGGGATAGTCGAGGGAGAAGCCAAACTCAAACCCAAGGCACGCAGCTTCGGAGAGCGGGCTATCATAGATGCGGCATTCCCCCTGCTTGGGGTGCAGGTGGGCAAGAGGCATGTGCTCCTCGCCGCTCTCCACGTCGACCACCGACGCATGGCGATGGCTGAAGGTGCCTCGGCAGGAATCCTGTCCCGCCATGCGGACGAGCACCCCTTCCCAAAGAAGGGTGCCGAGCGCGAGCGTCTCTCCCATTCCCCAGTCGACCGGGATCTCGCCCCTGCCCATCGCCTGCCGTTGCTTGAACAAGCGGGCGATCTTTGGGTGGGGATGGAACCCATCGGGAAGCGCTGTGACCCTCTCGGTGACCTGGGCAATGAGTTCCATCGACACGCCGGTATCCACGTCTGGGACCGAGCTGTCGCGACCACCCTGGAATCCTTGCCACACGCCACGCAGGGCCTGGATCGTTGGCCGTTGGGGGGCATTGCGTGCGTCGGCGAGGTCCTTTTCGAGCTCCGCCGAATACGCCGCGACGACAGCGTCGACCTCTTCGCGGGTCACCGTCCCTTGCTTGATGAGCTCCTGGGCGTACACCTGGAAGGCAGATTCCTTCTGTGCAATTCGCTTGTAGAGGAGGGGCTGAGTGAAGCTCGGCTCGTCAGCCTCATTGTGTCCGTACTTGCGAAAGCCAAGCAAGTCGATGATCACGTCGCTCTTGAACCTGTGGCGATATTCCATGGCCAAGAGGACGGCGAGATGAACGGCCGCTTGGTCCTCCCCATTCACGTGGAAGATCGGGCACTCGATCATCTTGGCCACGCAGGTCGCGTAGGTCGTCGAGCGCGATTCGTGAGGTGAGGTCGTGAACCCTATCTGGTTGTTCACGATCACGTGCAGGGTGCCACCCGTGCGGTAGCCTCGCAGTCCCGAGATGTTGAGCGTCTCTGAAACGAGCCCTTGTCCAGCAAAGGCCGCGTCGCCATGCACGAGGATGCCCAGGACTTTTTCGTGGTTCCGATCACCCCGACGACGCTGCTTCGCCCGCACGCGACCGACCACTACGGGATCGACCGCCTCGAGGTGACTCGGGTTGAACGCGAGGGAAAGATGCAGCGTCTTGCCACCGCGCGTCACGTGATCGGTCGAGAATCCCAGGTGGTACTTGACGTCGCCCGACCCCAGCGTGGTCTCGGGATCGACGTCGTCGAACTCCGAGAACACGTCGCGCGGCTTCTTCCCCATGGTGTGGACGAGCACGTTCAAGCGGCCGCGGTGGGCCATGCCAATCACCGCCTCGTCCACGCCCAGCCGCCCCGCGGCCTCGAACACGTGGTCGAGGAGGGGAATCAGAGTCTCGGCGCCCTCGAGCGAGAACCTCTTGGTCCCGACGTACTTGTGGTGCAGGAATCGCTCGAATACCTCGGCAGAAGCGAGCTTCTTGAGGATCACGAGCTTGGTGTCCCGGTCCAAGAGGCCCCTGCCCGTGGCCGTTTCCATTTGTTCGGCGAGCCAAGCCCGCTTCTGCGGGGCGGAAATATGCATGAATTCGAGCCCGATCGACCCTGCGTAGGTGTCTCGCAGCCGCTCGATCAGCTGGCGTATCGATGCCTTGTGGGAGCTGTTCGAAGTTCCGATCGACACCACTTGGTCCATGTCCGCTTCGCCGAGACCATGGGCGGCAGGGTCCAGATCCGGTTGGGGAGTCCTCGCCAAGAGGCCGAGAGGATCCAACGTGGCTTCCTGGTGACCGTGGCACCGATAGGCGTTGATCAGGGAATGTACCGCCGAGTGACTTGCCTGCTCCGTGCGTGCTCGCTCGCTCGTGGCAGCGGTTGGCGCAGCATGGCCGTTTTCAAAAAGCAGTCGCCAGGATGAGTCGATGGTCGACGGATCCTTCTTGTAGGCCAAGTAGAGGTCATCAAGGAAGGCGAGGTGACTTATGAGAGGGCGCAAATCTTGCCGCATGGTCCACTAATCTAGCTCATTTTTCCGCCAATATTGTGACCGAGAAGCGGATTCCAGCGTGCTAGGCTCCGTGAGGCATGGCCAGCGCCATGGGAACTCTGTTCCGCGTAGACACCTTCGGGGAATCCCACGGACCGGCGGTTGGGGTCGTCGTGGATGGTTGCCCGCCCCGTCTTGCCCTTTCGACAGAGGACATCCAGAGGGAGCTGGATCGGCGCCGTCCGGGCCAAAGCCGCATCACGACTCAGCGCCGGGAGTCTGACAAAGTGGAGATTCTCTCGGGCGTTCATCAGGGACTCACCCTTGGGACACCCATTGCGATGGTCGTGCGCAACGAGGATGCTCGCGCTGGGGACTACGATGAGATGCAGACCAAGTTCCGACCGTCCCACGCCGACTTTACATACCAAGCGAAGTATGGGATCCGCGCTTGGGAGGGGGGCGGCCGTGCCAGCGCCCGGGAAACCATAGGCCGCGTGGCCGCCGGTGCCGTGGCGCGCAAGCTGCTCACGGCCGAATGCGGGGTAGAAATCGTCGCCTACGTGAAGCAGGTCTACACGGCCGAGGCAGTCGTCGATCCGAGCAAGGTCACGATCGACGAGGTGGAGGCCAATATCGCGCGCTGCCCAGACCCCCGTGCCGCCGAGGAGATGATCGCCCTGATTGATCAGGCGCGCATGAACGGCGACTCGCTTGGCGGCGTTGTGGAGGCAGTGGCGAGAGGAGTTCCGGTAGGTCTTGGGGATCCGGTTTTCGAGAAGATCGACGCAGAGCTGGCCAAGGCCATGTTGTCCCTCCCAGCCGCAAAGGGATTTGAAATCGGAAGCGGCTTTGCGGGCGCGCGCATGACGGGCTCCCAGCACAACGACTTGTTCTACCGCCAAGGGGACCGCATTCGGACGCGAACGAACCACTCGGGGGGCGTGCAAGGGGGAATCACCAACGGGGAAGACATCGTGCTCCGGGTCGCGTTCAAACCGACGGCCACGATCCTGCGGGAGCAGGAGACCGTGGATGAGCACGGCAACGAAACCGTCCTCAAGCCAAGAGGACGGCATGACCCCTGCGTGTTGCCGCGTGCCGTCCCTATCGTCGAGGCCATGATCGCCCTGGTGCTGGCTGATCGTTACCTCTGTCATCGAGGCCAGTGCGGCGCAGGCAAGTAGTATAGTCACCCAATGCGAAGCAGCGTTCGAGCGGTGTTCCTCGTACTCGTCTTCCTGGGCTCCTGCAAGAAATCCCAGAAGAAGGAAGTCACGACGCCCAAGGAGACGCCGATGACGGAGGCCTCTGCCGTGCCGCCGCCCAAGATACCAGGCCGCACAGGGACGTCGATCCGTAGGACCATGGCACCCATTTCGGTCGGGGAGGTATCTGCCTTTTTCCCTTCCCCGGCGGGGGCGCGTGTCGTGAAGACCGCGGCCAAGCCTCAGGTAGGGGAACGAGTGGAAATGGCGCTTTGCTATGACAAGGGCGAGCCCGGCGGGGTCGCGCACAAGGTGGAAAAATCGCTCATCGATTCAGGATGGGAGAGCGTGACGGTGCAGGAGCACCCGCAGATCAAGGGACGATTCGGCTTAAGCGCACGCCGGGCGCCGTTCATGCTAACCGGCGCAGTTCAGCGGGGCCCATGGGAAGGGTGTCCCGGGGATAAGGGGCAGACGTACGTGACGTTGGGGGTGTTGAAGCTGGAAATCAAGCAGGTTTCGCCTGGGCTCGCCGAGTCACCGGGCGTCGGCGGGGCGCCGGCAAAGATGCCCATGAGGCCCGTTTCACCAGCGCCCGCTGGATCTCCTGGCGGTGCGGCCCGATGATTTCCGAGCTCAATGGGAAGACGGTGCCCATCAAGCTTTGGACTCGTGTCGAAGAGGTCGAGTCCGTAGCTCTCGATCAACTGCGGAACGTGGCGAGCCTCCCCTGGGTCGCTCACCACGTGGCGGCCATGCCCGATGTTCATTTTGGCAAGGGAGCCACCGTGGGTTCCGTGATTGCCATGCGAGGGGCGGTATCCCCGGCGGCGGTTGGGGTAGACATTGGATGCGGCATGGCGGCCGTGAAGACGAGCCTGACCGCCAAGAAGCTCCCCGACGACCTCAAGGCCATCCGTCTGGCGTTGGAGCAGGCCATTCCCGTGGGTTTCGCCTCGCACGACACTCCGGCCTGGAGCAAGGTAAGCGACGACATTCGCACCCAGGCCAGGGAACTCATGGGTCGTTTTGGCCAGCTGACCTCCGAGGTGCAAGATCTCGAGCGCAAGGTCGGCGAACAGCTCGGTACCCTCGGCGGGGGGAACCACTTCATTGAGCTCTGCCTCGATACAGAAGACAACGCGTGGCTCATGCTCCATTCGGGCAGCCGAAACATCGGCAAGACGCTCGCCGAGATCCACATGGCTAGGGCCAAGAAGTTAGACCACAACAGGCAACTGCCAGACAAGGACTTGGCCGTTTTCCTGGCAGGCACGGCCGAGATGAAGGAATACCGGCGCGACCTCTATTGGGCGCAGGAATACGCTCGCCTGAACCGCACGGTCATGCTGTACCTGTACAAGGAAGTCCTTCGGACCTTCTTCCCCCGCGTGACGTTCGGCGAGTCGGTCCATTGCCACCACAATTACGTGGCCGAAGAGGTGCACTTCGGCGAGGAGCTGTTCATTACACGCAAGGGTGCAATCCGGGCAGGTGAGGGGGAAATGGGGATTATCCCCGGATCCATGGGCACCAAGAGCTATATCGTGCGTGGGCTTGGGAATCCCGAGTCCTTCCAGAGCGCATCCCACGGCGCAGGTCGACGCATGAGCCGCGGGAAGGCGAAACAGCGGTTTACCATCGCGGATCTGCGGGAACAGACCAAGGGCGTGGAGTGCCGCAAGGACTCGGGCGTGCTCGACGAGATCCCAAGGGCCTACAAGGATATCGACAAGGTCATGGAGAACCAGCGCGACCTGGTGGAAATCGTAGCCGAGCTCAAGCAGGTTCTTTGCGTGAAAGGGTAGTGGGGGCGGGCGGTAGCGCTAATTCGCTTCGCAGCGTTCAATCGGCTTGCAGTAGTCGTCGCCGACCGGCACGTCATCGGGCGGTGGGGGGCATGGCCGGAAGTAAATCGCCCAATGGCAAGCCGGATTGGCCTCGCACGCTTCCTTGCTTAGATCCTCGCAAGGACGCGAGGTGCACTTGAGGTAGCAGGGTCGCATCGGGCACCATCTCTCGCCTTCGGGGCAGACAGGGCAGTCTTCTTCGAGCATGCAGCGGGGGTCTTTCTCGCACTCGTCTACCGGACGGATGGAGCACGTGGGCCGATCCTCGCAGCGGAGGGTGCAGGGGCGAAGCGGGCAAATCGTGCCGGGCTCGCAAGTCGGGCAGTCCTCCACGAGATGGCAGTTCGGATCGTTCTCGCATGCGTCGAGCTTGTGATCACGGCACGAAGAGGCGCCGCATTGGAACTTGCACGTCCCGGGGCCGGTCTCCTCGCGTTCACAGGTCCAGGCGCCCACGCAAAGCAGCATGTTGGGCAGGCCCACGCAGTCATCAGCCGTGTAGCAGGTTTCGGGCTTCACGCAGGTGCCGCCCGCGTCGGGGTAGTTCCCGTCGTAGAGGCACTTGAGGTAGCTTGGACAAGGGAATGCCGCAATGCCTCCGCAAAACACCTCGGCCTCGGCGCTAAGCGTGTACTCGCCCGTCCGTGGACCGATGGAGCTCACGATCAGCGTGTACTTGCCCGACGCGGGGAGATCGGTTTCTAGAGTCGAGTACCAAGCGCCGTTGTTGGGGTCCCTTTTTCCGACGAGATTCCACCAGCGGCCGCTTGGAGACTTGATTCGAAGGTAGGTGCGAAAAGCGCCGCTCTTGAGGACGAAGCTCACGTGCCACCCCTTGGTGCCGACAAAGGTGTACGCTTGCTGGCGGCTAAGCGGCGTGAGCTTTTCGGTGCGCGGATAGAGAAGCTGGAGCTCCCCCATTTGGGTGGGCACATGGAGCGAATCGACCTTGCTATCGACGGAGTCGCCGCCTAGCTCCAAGCCATCGCTCTCCGTGGCACCGTCACCCGTGCACCCCATGACGCCAAGCGCTACTGCGAACCATCCAGCATGAAACCACGCGTTCAATGCTCGCATCCCTGTTCTCCTTTTCATGAAAGGGCCAATCGAACGGAATTAGCGCGCGGCGGCCCTGCAATTATTAGACCGTCCGGCGAGCAGAATCTCTTCTCCGAGCGAGGCGAGATTCCACTGCTTGTACGAGGATGGTCATTCGTGCGGCCGGCGGGTCGGGTTGCCACTCGTGCGAAGTTGGCGCGGATGTCGGGGTCTCGGCTACATGTCTCGCGCTCAAGTTTCCACCGACGACACCGTTCCCTATGGAAGAAGTTGGCTTGTGTTCGGAGGGAACACGGTGGAAAACCACGTCCGATGCCTGGCAGCATTTTTCGTGCTCGCCGTAGTTCAAGGGTGCCAGTCGGTCAGGGTGGACGTGCAAGGGGCGGACGGGAGCACGCCCAGCTCACTCGACGCCGGTTCCTCGGGGCTCTTCCTGGAAAAGAGTGACGACGGCAAGGGGACGCTGGGCTCCTATACGAGTGGTGACGAATCGGTCTTTATCGAAGTGAAGCAGGACCTCCAAAGCGGGGCCACTACGGCACGCTATTCAAGTCGACGTGGGCCCGTGGTCGAGGTCCGGCTTGAAGCGGGCGGGGATGGCACGGTGTCCATTGGCGGGACCCTGGTTTCTGGGCGCGGACGGAAGTCTGACAAGGAGATACAGGCGATTGCATCGCTGGCGAGCAGCGAATTGGCGACCGCCATTGTGATGGTGCCTCTGGAAATTGGCTGCATGAACGACCTCTCGCTCACGGACGTGCAGCGCGCGGCGCTCCTCATGCCCTGGCAGGTGCTCCTCAAGTACGACTCGCAGTTTCGGAGCAAGTCGCTCGCGATGGAGAAGGACGCGTCGTGTCGCTACCTTGGCGTGAATCTGGACGATCCCGAGGCGGCGTCCTCGAGCCCCTCGGGCTTGCAGTTCTCTCGGGAGGACCCGATACCGCATGTCTTCGGCTACTGGCCCTTTGACGGCGAAGGGGCGGCTGCCCCATCGCTTCGGTCGCACGAAAGCGAGCCAATCGCATGCAAGGCCGAGTGCCGGGGTGCGTGCGGCCAAGGGTGCTCGTCGAACGCGTGCGTGCGACGCTTCGAGTGGTACTGCGTGAAAACCTTGAGGGGAAACAACGGCATGAAGCGCCTGCGCCTCAGTTGGAGGTGCAGTACTCACGCCGCGTGCCGAGACCACGATACATGCTATGACAACTGCAACCGCACGTACGGCTGTAACAGCTGGGCTGCGGCGCAGTGCCGCAGAGCGTGCGATCAGCAGTGCATCGCGATCTACGGGGCCGATCGGTGCAGGGCCTGGGTCATCGGGGAAGGTCCATCCGATTCGACGGTCGAAATGCAGCACGAAGTGGAAGGGGTTGAGCTGCCAGACAGCATCATGTGCCCGCTGGGCGACGCCCCGGACAGCGGGACTTCCATGACCGATGCCGGTGCGCTTTTCGATGCGCAGGTGGAAGTGGATGCGGGCACGCCATCCGACGCAGCGCCCATGGACTCTGCGCCGCCACCCCCGCCTCCTCCTGCGTGCGGCAATGGCGCGTGCGAGGCGGGCGAGTCGTGCGCGTCTTGCAACATTGATTGCTTCTGCGCGGGCAATGATGCCGCGCCTCCGCCACCGTACTGCGGCAATGGTTCTTGCGAATCATTCGCCAATGAGTCGTGCGCCACCTGCAGCATCGATTGCTGCTCGAGTGGAGGGACGTACTGCGGAAATGGTGCGTGCGAGGCGGCCATGGGGGAGCGGTGCGACAATTGCTCCAAGGACTGCGGGTACTGCCCGCCGCCTCCACCGCCCGACGGTGGCACATCCACGTCGCCCTATTGTGGCAACTACACGTGCGAGGGGTGGGCAGGAGAGAACTGCTTCACCTGCTCGCGCGACTGCATCTATTGCTAAGCGGTCCCCAATCCGTCACTCCGCCTCGATGCGATAGACAACCCCGTTGCCGTAGCTCACCACGTAGAGCTCTCCGCCCGCATCTTCACCAAGCGATGAAATCTTCGGGGCGAGCGCGCTTGAATTCAGATTCTGGGTAATCTCCACCTTGGACGTGACCGAGGCGCCATTCCACCTGAGCGCGTACATGCGGCCGGAGCCATAGTCGCCGTATACGTAGGTGCCGCGGAGGCAAGGGATCTTGCTCCCGCGGTAGACGTACCCTCCAATGACGGCGGACATGTCTGAAGTTTCGTGCTCGATGGCTGGGAGCACGCCCACTTGGGTGCAAGTGCTCGAATTGTGGCAATGGGTCCCCTCCATGATGTCCCAGCCGTAATTGCGCTTGCCCGTGCCTGAGGGCTCGATGTTGATTTCCTCCCAGTTCCGGTGGCCGACGTCCGAAATATAGAGATCTCCAGTCTCCCGATCGAAGCTGAACCGCCAAGGATTGCGCAAGCCATAGGCCCAGATATAGGGATCCGCGCCGTCTCCCGTCATGTTGCCAGGCGGCGCCGTTGGGTGGTTGTCGACATCCAGGCGGAGGATCTTGCCGAGCTTGGAGCCCAGGTTCTGCGCAGGGTTAGGGCTCGACTCAGCAGCATCACCAATCGCCGCGTAAAGGTAGCCATCCTTGCCAAAGGCGATCATGCCGCCGCAGTGGTTCCACCCGCCATGCCTCACGCCGACGAGCTTCTTGACCGGCGTCGTGGATTCGGCCCTGTCGAGGCCGGTCGCGGCCCTGTACTCAATTATGGCCACGTGCCCATTGGGGAGCGATCCATCGGCGTCCGCGGTGTAGTGGAGCCAGAAGCGCCGGTTCTGGGTGAACTGCGGATGGAACGCGAGGCCAAGGAGCCCCCCTTCGGAATTGGCGGCTGGCATGTAGACGGGGCCGGTCATGTCCATGAATTCCGTGGCTTCGCGGCTGCCGCCCTTGAGGAGCTTGATCAGCCCCCTTTTTTCGACGACAAAGAGCCGTGACGGGTCGTCTGGGGGCGCCGTGACGTAGAGCGGTTGTGTGAAACCGCGCCCGACCTCGACGAGCTTCATGTTGGGCAAGCTAGGGCAGGTCGTATCGGTCGACGCATCCGGCGGTTCGATGACGCGCCCGTCAGGGAGAACCTGGGCATCCGGTGGTTCAATGACTCGCCCATCGGGGAGGACGTGGGCATCGGCGAGGGGCTTGATACCAGAATCAGGGGAAGCCTTTTTCCCGCCCCCGCATCCAACAACCAAGCCGAGACAAGCCAGGGGAACGAGGCGTCGCTTGAGAACCGGTCGCATGGCGGCCCGAGAGGTTAGCACGCGGTAGTATATAGTTCTACGTCATGGGCTTGAGATCATTTTTGGCCTCGCTCGTTCTTGCCGCGGTTGCCTCCTGTGGAGGCGGAAGTACCGGCGGCGACCCCGACGGATCTGTTGCCGACGCGCGCACGATCGATTGCGGCACCGACGGCGGGGTTCCGAGCGAGCTGGCGTGTACGGGCCTCTACCGCGATTGGGAGACTCGCGCTCTAGCCGATGGAGTCTACGAGTTCAAGCCGGGCTTCGAACTCTGGAGCGACGGAGCCAACAAGCGGCGCTGGATATTGCTTCCGCCCGGAACCACGATTGACGCCACCGACATGAACGAATGGACCTTTCCGGTTGGAACCAAGCTGTGGAAGGAGTTCCAGGTTCAGGTAGGTGGAACGCTGCGGCCCGTCGAAACACGAATGCTCTGGAAACGTGACGAGTTTGAGTGGCAGCGAACCACGTACGTGTGGTCCGACGATCTGAAACGGGCGGTCGAAGTGACGGATGGCGTTGAGGACTTCGCCGGCACGGGATACGAGGTTCCGTCTCGGGCGCGGTGTGCGCGCTGTCACGGCGGCCGCAAGGATGGAGTGCTCGGCTTTGAGGCCGTGTTGCTGGCGGCCCCCGAGGCTACGGGGTTAACCTACGCCTCCCTAGTGAATAACGGATGGCTCACCACGGCAACCAATACGGGCCTCCCCGCAGCCGCAGCCCTGCAGGTCCCTGGTAACCAGGGAGAGCGAAGCGCGCTCGGGACCTTGCACGTGAACTGTGGGATCTCCTGTCATAACCCAGGGCACCCCGAGCATCCCCTTCAGCTGCGTCTCGAGATCGGAAACGAGGGCGTGGGCAAGCTGGAAAACACGAGCGCCTTCACCACGGCCATGAACATGGGCACCGATTTCAAGCCCGAGGGCGCGGACGAGCAGCGGACCTATTACCTGATCATCCCCACGAAACCCGAACAGAGCATGGTCTATTACCGCATGGGCAAGCGCGACTTTGCCGACCCCGAAAGCAAGGAGCAGATGCCTCCCCTTTCGACTCGCAAGGTCGATCAGGCGGGTCTAAAGATCGTCGGGGATTGGATTCGAAACATGAATGGCCCTCCTTATCCACCCCCTGTTGAGTAGCTGGAGCGCTCGATGAAGTACAACGTGAAGTATCCACGCCTGCCCGAGGCCCAAGAGCCCCTGGCGGCGATTTGGAAGGCGAATCTCACCCTCGAGTGCGATCCGCAGGAGAAGTTCCGCTGGTATTACCAAGACAATCCATTGGGTGCCGGGTCAGCGGTCTTGCTCGAGTGCTCGAGCGACTCGGGGGAGTCGATGGGGTTCGTGGGGTGTGGTGGTATTGGGAACCGTCAGTTTTTCTTTCACGGACGTCCATTAAGAGTCGCTCTCCTTAGCGATTTCGCGGTCAATAGAGAGCACAGGACTGCATTTCCGGCGCTGATGCTCCAAAGATCCGCTCGGACTTATTGCCGTGCCCATTTCGACTTCTCCTACGGATTTCCAAATCGTCACGCGGTTGGTCTTTTCCACAAGCTCGGATACCACGATCTAGGTCAGGCTGTTCGTTACGCGCGGGTTCTGAGGCACGAGGAATACCTGCGCCGGCACGTGGGGAGCAAGGGACTGGCCAAGATGGCGGGATTCGCCATCGACGTCCCTCATCATTCGCTTGATTTAGCGAAGTCGTTACGTTCTGTATTCTCCCTCAAGCTGGAGTGGCTGCAAGGCGTAGACTCCCGACTCGATCGCCTGTGGGAGAGGGCGTGCACCCTCTTTCCACTCATGGGTTATCGAGGCTCCGACCATGTTCGCTGGCGCTTCTTCGATCGTCCTGGAATCCGCCACGAGCTCGTAGCGCTCGTCGGGCGCCAATCCAACGAGATACGCGCGAGCGCGGTGTTGCAGCTCGACAAGGTCGCCCACGTGCGTGACCTCTTGGGTCAATCGGAAGAAGACATGGGTCTCCTCTTGGACATGCTGGCGCCCGAGCTGCGGCGCCGCGGGATGTCATCGATGTCGATCCGGTTTCTTGGTTCGGGTCGGATGCACGCGCTTCTCCGGGCCCACGGGTTCGTTCCGCGTGAGCAGTCGCGGTCTGTCATCATGGATCCGGGTGACTCCTCTGCGGCAATCAAGACCGACCTGTCGAACGTCGAGAACTGGTACATCATGGACGGCGACGAGGATTCCTAATGAAGCCTTCATCTCCCGGCACGGCACTCACGCGGAGGCGTTTTATCGGAGGGGTCATCGCACTCGGGGGGCTCATGGGGGTATCGCTTGCCTTTCGCAAGAAGCTCATGGCGCGGCTGTCCAGCTGGACGGAGCTCGAGAGCTTTCGAGCCACGCCAAGGCTGGTCCCACACGACTCCTCGGTAGAACGGCGGGTGCTTCACATCGCCCGAGGCGGCGCCCCTTCCGACAACATCGACTCGGTGATTTCCAAGCTAGGGGGCATGGGAACGGTCGTCGGCCAGGATGACGTTGTCCTGATTAAGGTCAGCGCCCAATGGTGGAACCAGGGGATGACCAACGTGGCCGCGGTCAAGCGGGTGATCGAGCACGTGCTGGAAGTCCCAGGGTTCCGGGGCGAGGTGGTGGTTTTCGAGAACACCCATTTCAGGCTTCCGAGCGGATCGGGGCTATCCCGCGCCTTCACCCACCCCAGCGAGCGAAACGTCGACGTTGCCGGGTGGAACAAGCTGGGTGACTTGATTCCCTACTTCGAGGCGAAGAAATCCCCCGTGGGCTTCGTTGGACTGGTCGACGGGGGGCCGAGCTTGCTCGCCCACGACCATTGGCACGACGCAGGGCGAGAGCACGGCATGTATGGCGGCGATGGTCGCGGACCCATCGCCCCTGGCGAGGTCCGCGACGGATACTACTGGGATTTTGGCCACGCCTTTGCGAAGAGACGCAGCTGGGTTGAGCGGGTCAAAGCGCCTCTTACGTGGCCGGTTTTCTTCTCGCCGCGAAGTGGCCTAATGATTGACCTGAAATACGGCGTATTCACGAGAGAGGGAAATCGCCGCATCAAGGTGGATCGCAAGATTACGTTCATTAACATGACCACCTGCAACGAGCACGCATCCACCGGCCTCACCTGCTGCTGCAAGTCGGCCATGGGCATCGTGGACATGAGTGCCGGGAGAATGGGGAGCCATCCCCTGGCGAGGGACTACCGATCGGTGCATTACTTCGGGAGCCCCGGAGCCTCATGGCGGATGGCAGGACCCTTGGCCCAATTCGCACGCGAGGTGCGCGCGCCCGACCTGTACATTACGGTGGCGGAATGGGTCGCGATCACCCCAACCAAGGATTGGAACTCCGAGACGGCAGACATCCGATTGGCCAAGGAATCGGCCTTCCACGTGAATACCGTGGTGGCCGGAGCGGATCCCGTGGCGATTGACTGGTGGTGCGCGAAGAAACTGGTCATGCCCTTGCCAGGGGCGCGAAATCACCTTTATGACTTGAATGACCCAGGTTCAATGCTGACCAAGTTCCTGCGGTATTACCGGGAGGTGAATCAAAAGGGGACCATGGACGACAGCCTCATTGAGGTGACGTGACGGGCTTGAGCATGAACAAGAGGCCGTCCTGCGATAGAATGTAAAGCTCCCCATTTTCATCCTCGCCGAACGACGTCGGCCGTGAAAGGTGTCCCTTGGGATCGAGAACCGGTTTCCAGTCCCACGATTCGACGACGCTTCCTTCTTGGATCTTGACGCTTCGGAGAAGAGCGGTGCAGTAATCTGCATAGAAGTAATGGCCGTCCAAGACTGGGAGCGCCTTGCCTCGGTACACGTGCCCCCCGGTAATGGAGCAACCCTCGGCGTGACCGTATTCCAGCACGGGGAGCGTCATGCCCTCCTTCTTGCAGGCGGGGTCGCGATAGCAGTGAAAGCCCTCGAGCGTGTTCCAGCCGAAGTTGTGCCCGGCAATTCGGCGGGCGGGCAAAAAGTTTATCTCTTCGTACAGTTCTTGGCCTACATCGGCGATGTACAGGTCGCCCGTCTTGCGATCAAAGGCATATCTCCACGGGTTGCGTAGCCCGACCTGGATGATCTCCGGTCGCGGTGCGCGCACGTCCACATCGATGCGCAGCATCTTGCCGAGGAGGGACGCGCGGTTCTGCGCGTTCCCCTTGGGATCTCCGCCCGAGCCGCCGTCGCCAAGTCCGACATAGAGCTTGCCGTCCGGCCCGAATGCTAGGTGGCCGCCGTTGTGGTTCGCGTACGGCTGGTCCACGAAGAGGATTTCCCTCTCGGTAGTCACGTCCACCCGGTCGGGGCTTCTCGCGTTCACGCGCAACTCCACCACGTGCGTGTCCCCTTTTCGATCCGTGTAGTTCACGAACAGGCGGCGGTTCTCGGCAGCCTTGGGGTGAAACGCGAGGCCCAGGAGTCCTTGTTCGGAGCCTCGAGACACCCGAGCGCTGAGGTCAAGGAAAGCATTCGGGGACGGCTTGCCATCGACAAGGACGCGTACCCGTCCACCCTTTTCGACGATGAAGAGCCGTTTCCTGGCGTCGCGCGGGATGATGGCCATCCCGACGGGTTCGACCAGGCCACTACCGACCACCTCGAGTCGCACACCCGACGCCACGGACGGGGGTGGGGCGGAAGGCTTGCTCGGCGCAGCGGCCATGGCGAGCGGGACAAGTAGTGAGGCGAGACGTGGATCACACCACCAACCCCCTTGGGTGGGTACCTCGGGCTGCGCGTGGGGCATGAGTAAGCTATAACACCCCTAGGCGCTCATGAACTCTCTCCGACCCCAGGCTTGCGCACGTTGCCGAACAGAGCTTGAGGAAGAAGCGTTGTATTGCCCGATGTGCGGCGCCCGCCGTCCGCAAGGAGATTCGCTTCTCGGGGTCCTCGTCGGGGATCGATACCTGCTCAAAGATCGCCTCGGCCATGGCGGCTCCGGAACGATCTACCTGGCTGAGCACGTGACGCTCAGGCGCCGGGTTGTCGTCAAGATCCTCCACCATGAGTTGTCTCGGGACGAGCTTGCTGTCGAGCGCTTCCGCAGAGAGGCCATGACGGTAGGAGACATCGACAACGAGCACATCGTCGAGGTGCTCGATTTCGGCCGTGCGCCCGACGGCCGGCTCTTCCTGGCCATGGAGTATCTCGAGGGCGAGACCCTGGCTGACGCGCTCCGACGCGCAGGCCAATTGCCCATCGCCGAGTCGGTGGACGTGCTCGCTCAAGTCGGTGAGGCGCTCATGGAGGCGCACGCGATGGGCTACGTGCACCGGGATCTCCGCCCGTGCAACGTCTTCATCACCAAGCGCCGGGGGCGCGAGCGATTTGTCAAGCTGCTCGATTTCGGCTTGGCGAAGCTCGTCGAGCGCCAGGGCGAGGCCGCGTCGACGAACCTTGGGATGACCTTTGGCGATCCACGGTACATGTCCCCCGAGCAGGCCCATGGCAATCCGGTGGACAGGCGGAGTGACATCTACTCGCTCGGCATCATGGCGTACGAGATGCTCACCGGGAAGCCGCCGTTCACTGGCCCGCGCATCTTCGACGTGCTCACGCAGCATCTGGAGCAGGCCCCTCGCCCACCGTCCTCCCTGCGCGCTGATGTCCCCTCGTGGCTTGATGCTGTCGTCCTTCGAATGCTCGCCAAGCATCCCGAGGATCGCTTCGTCACGGTCTATCGCCTCGTGGAAGCCCTCCGCGAGGGAAGCGCCACGGGCCATGTGATGAGCGACGATGTTGCCAAGTCGACGCCTTCTACGGAACCTTTACCGCCTGCTCCAAGACCGCGTGCTACAGCCATTATTCGGCTCCCATCGGATTCCAATGCTGCGGTGCCTCCTCCCGGCTTGAGCCAGGATCCAAGGCAGGACCCGGCATCGAGCAGCCAATCGGGAATGACGGGACAGTGGTATGCCGACCGGGATCTGGAGAGGTCGGGACCCGGAGGTGGCGTTCGGTCCAGCCCAACTATGCTGAATTACAAGCTTTTGTGAAGGGCCTTCCCGCCGGGCGCAATCGGCCCCAAGGGCCTGTGCAATCTGGCCCAAGGCTGCTGGCCACCTCTTTTGCGGGTTTCTCGACTGAACCCAGCGCGGCACCGTAATTCCCTCGGGCGCCTTCCTCTCTAGCCATTGCGCAAGGGTCTTCCCTAGTCTCACCCTTGTCCGCCTGCAGCTCGTGACAGGCGCTCACTGAGCTCCCGAAGGACGCCATGCCACCTCTCGTCACGCCCGCCTTCGTCAAACAGCTCTTGAAGCTCCGAGTCCGCGTCGATTCTGGCAATCGCCTTCATTGCGAGGCCCAGGTGACTGGCAGTGCAGTCACCCTCATACGAAGCAACAAATTCAATCATCCGTTCGGGCAATTTGCTCCCTGGGACCCCACACAGTGCCGCAATAACCTCCGCAGCTGCCAGAGCCGCACAACATGAATCGGCATCGAGGTACGGCTCGGCAGGCGCGTCGGCCACTTTCCGAAGCGCGTCCGTAAGACCCTTCATATCGGTCAACGTAGCGAGCCAATCCAGTGCTGCATCGTTTTCGAAGTTGCCGATACCCCACGCACCCATTGCCAGTTGGTCCTTTCTTACTGCGGTTTCCTTATTGTCCCACCCGCGGTTTGGTAGGCTTTATCGGACATTTGATAGCGCTCATTGGCCAGAGGTCCGCCGAAACGCTTTGGGCCACCACCGGCACGAATCCAGTCTTCCTCTGCCACGTCCAGGGACCTGCCCGTGGACGGATCTACTTCCTCGAGAACATGGTACTCGAATGTTTCGCCAGGATGGCTTGCAGCATGTTCAGCCTGCCTAGCCTCGAATCGCCCAGCCTTGGCTTGCCCAACGTACTCCTCACCGGTCGCCACATTCTTGCGAAGGTAGACGGTATCCCGCCCCAGTCCCCTCGCACACGGGTTGTTATGCACCCATGCCCCGGCATCCCCAACGAAGTACGTGTGGAAGCCCTCGATCTCGAAGTTGTAGACGGTGATGCGATCCTGCTGGAGGTACACCCCGGAGATCCGCAGCCACCCGGAATGCAGTGAATAGACCAGGTCCTCTGTGCTGAGGTTCCCGGCGCTGACCCATCCGCGCTCCGTGTAGAACGGATGGTCGTGCGTGGCCTGGATACGGCTCACGCTTCCCTCGGCATCCTCGGTGGTCACAATCACGGTCGGAGCGTTCTCCGTCACCGTGACTTGCCTGACGGGCATGTAGCCCTCTTGGCCGGTCTCCTCGTCGCGAGCCCAGACTAGCGTGCCGGGCTCGATGCGCTCGATCGGAACCAAGCCGTGCGCCGTGTGCACCAAGGTGCCTGCGGCGAAGCAGCCGACCTTTGCCGGGATGTCATCAAGCCGCTTCGTGAACCGGGCGGCGTCGCCCACTCGGTCGAGCGCCTTGGCGGCAGCCGCTCCCGTAAGCGCACCCACGACCTCGAAGGCCACGGTCCCCCATGCCTCTGGATCGCCCGTGGCAAGAGCGTTGCCGAAACCGATGGCCGCCTCCTTGAGCGCCGCGGCGGTCTCCAAGGGATGGCTGACCGCATTATAGATGCCTTGGGCAGTGTCCACCGGATTCGCAATCATCTGTAGGATGCCCACGACGGTCGACGCCAGGTTGTCAATGAAGCTCCCTGTGAAACGCGCCATCCAGGCGATTGCAGGCGAGAGCGGGATGTTGGAGCCCTGCGCGCCTCCCGCGTCGGCAATCGCAGCGGCCTGCGCGCCCTGGCTGGCCCCCACTGCCTGGGTGCCGTCGGTACTCTGGGCCTTTCCATAGACGGCGAAGAATGTCTTGCCGTCATGGGTGTAGTGGCCAATATAGGTGAAGCCCTTGTACTGGTAAACATCCGGGGCTTTAGCGTCGAAGTGCGAGTATGTGCCCTCCTCGTCTGGAGGGATTCGCTCAAGCCCAGGGCCGGGCGGTTGGGCCCTTGTAACCTCGTCGCCGTCAAAGCCGGTCGGGTCACCCATGTTGATCGGGTCGTTTCCGGCAAAGGCATAGGGGTTCATCCGGGAGGCGCTCCGCGGAATGATGAGCGGATCGCGCTGCAAGAACCTCCGAAGCCTGGCGTCATAGAGCCGCGGCCCGAGTTGCGTTACGCCGAAATCCCGCAATGAATCGCCGAAGTTCCAGAGCTCTTTGGTGTACTTGATTTCGCCGGGCTTTCCGGTGTCACGCAGGATGCCGCCGAACGCGTCGTACTCCACCTCCTGGACAATCATTCCCTTCTCATCGGTGAAGTACCGTCCGCCGCGACCGTCGTCGTGCTGGTAAAGAATGACGGCATTCGGACCGCTGCCGCGGCGGCGCGCGATGATTCCCATCGGGCCGGGGATCTTGCGCTCGACGACGTCTACGGTAGCGCCGTCCTTCGTAAGCCGCGACTGCTCGATTAGCGCGCCGTAACGCCGGTCGCTCCGGTTGTCACCCTCCGTCGAGCCGGTTACTTGGAGCTCGGCGATATCGCCGAAGGCGTCGTATGAGAATCGCGCGAGTGCCGATCCCTTGGTGATGCTGAGCACGTTGCCGGCGAGATCGTATGTGAAGCTGCGGGCGACTTCGTCCGCAGCATCGGCGACGATCGTGTTTCCATGCTCGTCGTACAAATGGTCGCAGGCACTCGGGCTGGGCTCCCTGAGTGGGTTCCAGGCCTGGCAAAGCCTATCGGGATCGAGCGGATCGAAGCTGAACGCGAGATCGTTCGATCCCGCCAGGTCGTCTACCTTGGTGAGGTTGCCGAGCCCATCGTAATAGAATTGCTCGTCGTGAATCGCGTTGACACCGTCCGTGATTCGAGAGCGTTCCAGGCGGTTGAGCTTGTCATAGGTATACGTGTGAACGCGGGTCTGGAAGGTGGCTCCCTCCCAGTACGACTCCTCGCGCTGACCTAGAAGGCGCCCCTCTCCGTCGAGCCCGGTGTACGTTCGGAGTCGCTGGCCGTTAATTGCCACGAGGTTGTCGGTTTGAAGCTCGCGGCGCCGGTCCGGTCGATAGGTCCACGACCGCGTGACGTCATTGCCGTAAAGGACGTCTCGATAGCGTCCATAGTCGTCCATGATGCTCGCACTGAAGACGAGCGACCGGCTCTGCGCCTGACCTACATCGTCGAGCCAGTAGACGTGGCGAAGCCGGTGGGCCGAGTCGTACTCGTAGGTGATTGCCTCGGTAGTTGATGCATCGGGCAGGTCAAACTCGATTCCCTGGAGGGTTCCGTGCGGCGTGAATCTGCGGTGTTCGGTGAACGGGATCTGATGAACCTCACCCACGTGCGTCACCGTCGTGGTGTGCCCTGCTCGGTCGTAGCTGAAGTACGTCGCCCGGTTGGCGTTCTGTGCCCAGGACAGGCGTCCGAGGAGGTTGGGCACCGAGCTCTGGTGCGGCGAGTCGGATCTGAAATCGTAATAGAAGTTCGACGTGGCCTCCTCACTCACAACGCCATCGATCGCCTGCATCTGCTTCGTCAGGCGTCCAAAGCCGTCGTACTCACTGACCACGCTCTTGCGCTTGCCCGAGGAGCTGTCCCACCAATGGGCCCGTTGGATGTTGCCCAGGGAGTCATACTCGAAGTACTTTTTCGGCTGGCCTGGCTCCCAAGCGTTCACCACGCGTCCAAGCGAATCATTTTCGAACCACCAAGAGACGGCCGTGCCGCGATCGGGATCGCGAATGACTCTGGACAAGAAGCCAAGGCGGTCGTAGTCAAAGTGGACGTTGTTGATGGAACGGCCATTCTCGAGACGCCTCTTCGCAAGGAGCTGACCGACCGCGCTGTGATAAACGGCGTCTTCCAGGTCGTACCTCGGATCGCCCGAGAGGTTCTCGTTTGGCCCGCGACGCTTCGAGACGAGCATGCCCTGTGCGTACTCGTAGGTGAAGCACGTTGGGTAGCGATCCTCGGCCGGCGAAGTCCACCGTGTCGCGTACCCCAGCACGCCTTGAGCCTTGATGGCACAGAACAGGCGACCGTCAGGCTGGTAGCGGAATGTGGTTCCGTAGCGCGTGGACGACTTGTCGAGCCACTGAAACGGCTCGGCGTGGAATGTGACGCGGCCTAACGCGTCCCTTTCGACATACTGACTGACCACGGTCCGATTGCCGTAGTCGGAGCCGAGGTAGCTCTCGATGAAGCGGAGGCGGCCCAGCTCATCGTAATAGGACTTGCTCTCCGAGGACCGTCGATCCGTGCTACCTGCAGGCGTCCACTCCTCGAAATTCCGCCTGACGACGAAACGTCCAGCCAAATCCGACGGGAGATCGCCATAGGAGACCTCGCTGAGGAGGTATTCCTGCCCGTCGTCGTGCACGACACTCGTTTGGGTGAGGCGGCCTAGCTCATCGTAGCTGGCCTTGTGGGTCGCCCCATTCGGGCTTGTGACCGAGAGCAGGTTTCCTGTTATCGGGTCGGGCTCGTACAAGGTCGTGAAGCTCTTGTCGTCCGCTGTTAGCGTGCGCGCCCTGATCGTGGTCGCGAACTCACGGTCCCAAATTAGCGATTCGGTGCTTTCTACGGTGCCGCGTTCCGTCCGGTTATAGGTAGCTGTGCTGAGCGGGCTGCCGTACGAATTTCGGTAAATCACCGCGACAGTATCGTCGGCAATCCAGCTCTGGTTTTGGTAGACCGATTGAATGACGTGGCTGCGCAAGCCGGTGTCGGCCCTGCCTTCATCCAAGTGGTCGTACCTATACCTGGTCCCGGCAAGCCTAGCGCCGGTTTGGCAATCGAGAACAACCTCGCTCGCGAGTGCGTCCAGGACGAGCAGTTCGTTCCGGCTTGACGAGGCGTAGGCGTAGCGGATGCAGGTGTCGTCGCCCGGTCGGTTCAAGTCGTTTTTGTGCTGCACGAAAAGCACACGGCCATGGGAATCAACGTCGTGAACGATCGAATGCGTCTGGATCGAGTCCTGGGCGGCAACGCCGAGCGTTGGCTTCTTGGCTCCCTCCCACGCGAAACTCTCTTTCGCGTATGCGACGAGCCGGCTTCTCCGACAGAGATCAAAGCCCTGCCCGGTCGGCCCCGCGCCGCTGTTGTCGCTGCAGTCCCAGTCTCCCGACGCAACCGCTTGCGTCATCGGCATGACATTCCACTTGGTCGCCGATCCTCGATGCGTCCGGGAGTCCGTGGCGGCTTCGTAGGTCAAAGCTACTCGCGGATTGGTGGAGAGGAAGACGCCGTCAAGTACGTGGCTCTCGCGCACCCTTCCGACGAGGGCGATGCGCTCAGCGGCCGTGGCAACCTCGTTCAGGCGCACGCGATCCTCGATCTCCATCGTGCCGAGGATCCCTACTTGGCCACCAGCCCACCAAATTCCCTGTTCGAGGCCTCGCAGCGTCACCACACGCCCGTAACCCAGGAACGCCCAGCGGTCGACGCGCGGCAAGTATCCATACTGGGGGTAGGCGTAGGCGTACCGCACGGGCGCCATCGAGGCCCCCAGCCCCCTAGTCGCTACTTCTTCGACGGAAGTGACGACGATCTCCGCCATGGGGACCTGGTGGGGGGTGCTCGTGTCCTCCTTCGCATTGCCCCAGCGGATGCGCGTTTCACCGCCATAACCATTATCCAGGCTCACGAGCCGTCCGGAGTCGTGCGCCCCGATGCCGCTCGTGCCGTCGATCTTGAGAACGTGGATCTTGGTGAAGTCGTCAGAGACTCGGAGCGCCTCGGGCCTTCCATCGCCATCGAGATCAGCCATCGTGGCAAGGAGCAGGGTATCTCGAATGCGCGTCGAGACACCGTAGGGCTCGCAAGGTTTGCGCGTCAAGCTAAGCTGGAACTGCGCCGTCCCGGTGTCGAGGCGCACGGGCGGCGCGAATCCCGTTCCCGTTCCTGGCAGAACCCACCAAGCGGGTGTCCTCTCGGAGGAGTTCACGGCAACGCCGCGCAGCCGTATCTTGGCGATTTCCAGCTCGTGGGGAAGGCCACGGTAAACGTAGTCGGCTACCCCGTCGCCCGTGACGTCGAGCAGGCCCGCCTCCTGGATGGAATCCACGGACGTAGCGATGCTCGCACCGCACGACGGAGGGTCCCGGTTGACGGTCGGCGGACCGGGTAACAGGTAGGAACGGTCGATCGTGAAGTCTCCCGGAAGCCCGGTTCCGAGATAGACGCGCGATCGCGAAAGGTCCCCCGCTTTGTGCCAGCCGATCGTGTCACGGTTGTCTTCGTCCACAAAGTCGACGAAGCCATCCCCGTTTGCGTCGAGGAAACCGCAGGACAAGATCGAGACTGGGTTGTGGAAGTTGTGGTATAGGAGGCGGGTCTGCTCCACGCCGCACGTGGTGGTGTGAAGCCGGACCGAGGCGCCCGCGAATGGGGCGGACCCGCCTCTGCTGTATATGACCCGAACCTCGCGGGCACGCTTTCGCTGTGGGCTTAGCGGGGCAGAGAACACGAAATCGGGCAACGCATCGCCGTTGACGTCGATTAGCAC
>JACQUZ010000018.1 GCA_016210055.1 Deltaproteobacteria bacterium
CGGTGGAGCCTTCCGAGCTGCTGCTGCCCGCCGATGATAATCGGCGGAGCCTTCCGAGCTTCTGCTGCCCGCCGATGATAATCGGTGGAGCCTTCCGAGCTTCTGCTGCCCGCCGATGATAATCGGTGGAGTCGCGCGCCCTGCGTCACGCTCGGTTCCCACTTGCGACAGTCCCCACTTGCGACCCTCGACTCGTGATACACTCACTTACATGGCGGGTCGGTCGGTTTTCCTCGTTCTTGCCGTCTCTAGCGTGACGTGCCTTCTCTCAGCGCCTTCCATTTCATCCGCTGCCAAGGCAACCAAGAAAGACACTCCACAGGAGGGGGATCTCGCGTCCTTCTTGATCTCGCCTGCCGAGCAGGCCATGGCCAAGCGCAACTACCCGCTCGCCATCTCGATCTATAGAGGGATCGTCGCCGTCCGCGGCGATGGGGATGAGTCGGCGTGGAACCTCTCGCAGGCATGGACTCTTGCCGGCCAGTTCGACGCGGCCGCCGAAGAGATCGAGCGGTATCGCGACGCGGTAAGCAATCCTGAGAAGAGAACACGTGCCGAGGCTGAGATCGATGCGCTTCGAAGCAGAACCGAGGGGTTTTCGGGGAGGGTCTTCGAGCTCGTGCCTGCCAAGAGCCAGGCAGCCGTGGCATTCAAGATGGGGCGCAAGTTGTTTGGCGCGAAGAAGTACGCCGAGGCGATCCTCCTGTTCAAGGCGGGC
This sequence comes from Deltaproteobacteria bacterium, assembly GCA_016210055.1. Lineage (GTDB taxonomy): Bacteria > Myxococcota_A > Polyangia > Haliangiales > SHYZ01 > JACQUZ01. The sequence goes on from JACQUZ010000018.1 coordinate 719, forward strand.
TATCTCATGGCACCGGACTTGCCCGGCAACCTCCGCGAGCTGGGCGAGTCCTACGACAAGCTTGGTCGGTCGGGTGAGGCCAACGACTTCTTCGTTCGCTACCTGAAGATGCGTCCTTTTGGCAACAACGCCAACAAGGTGCGAGAACGGCTGCAGAAAGCTGGGCTGGTCGGGAAGCTCACGATCGACTCGTCATTTCCCTGCGAGCTTGTCATGGTGAACCGCCAATTGCTTCCCACCAAGCTCCCGATCCAAGGAATGGTCGTTGCGCCAGGAAAGTACAAGCTCCTCTGTTACAATAGCCAATATCACCTGGCCCATTACGATGAGGCGACAGTGGCCAAGGGCGATTCAGTCCGTGTGACGTTCGCATGGGCAATCCTGGAGAACAAGTTGGACCCCTGGGGTCGCATCGTCCTCGAGAATCCGGACGCAAAGCGAGCGGGACAGATGTTTGATATTGGGACTTGGGAGGAAATCGGGGTTCCGGTACCCGACGATCGTCGTGCGCTCAAGGTTGTCCTTCGGGCTGGGGACGGTTCAAAGTCCAAGGAGCTGTTCCTAAAGATCGAAGCGGGGAAACGCATCCTCCTAACGTGGTAAGCGCCGAGATGGCACCGCTGGATCCTACAGAATCGAGAGTTCCCCAGGCGCCCGCGAGTGATTCAGGCGGCAGGTTGAACGCGGGCGCACCCACCGATCCAGCCCCGTTCGGCAAGTACTATCTCCTGGGGCTCATTGCGCGCGGGGGCATGGCCGAGGTGTACCGAGCCCGCCCAAGGCCCGAGGCGAAGCAGATCCTGGCGATCAAGTGCATGCGCCCGCAGCTTGCGCGCGAGGCACGCTTCGTCGACATGTTCGTACGCGAGGGGAAGCTGGCGCTGCTCCTTAGGCACCCCAGCATCGTGTCGACGATCGACGTAGGCAAGATTGAAGGGCGTTACTTTATCGCCATGGATTACATCGGTGGGAAGGACCTGACCCAAGTCCTCCGCCGGTGCCAGGAGACCAACCAGCGCATCCCAGTCCCACACGCCGTTCATATTGCGGCCAAGATCGCCGAGGGGCTTCACTACGCCCACACCTTGGCAGGTGAAGACGGCAGGCCCCTGAACATCGTGAACAGGGATGTTTCCCCGTCGAATGTCCGCTTGTCGTACAACGGCGAGGTCAAGCTCCTAGATTTTGGCATCGCCCAGGCGCTCATGAAGTTCACGAGCGAAATCGGCGTGCTCAAGGGGAAATTCAGCTACATGTCTCCAGAGCAAATCCGAGGCATGCCCGTCGACGCGAGGACCGACATCTTTTCGACGGGAATTATCCTCCATGAGATGCTCACCACCGAAAAGCTGTTCCGTGGCGACACTGAGTTTGCCCTCATGGAAAAGGTGCGAAAGGCTGATGTCCCGCCTCCGTCCAAGTTCAATCGCCGCGTGCCGCCGGAGCTCGACGCGATTTGTCTCAAGGCGTTGACCCGGGACCTTGGCGATAGGTACCCAACCGGACAAGCCCTTGCCGCTGACCTCACCCATCTCTTGACCAACTACCGGTTCAATTCGTCGGAGCTCCAGGACTTCGTGCGGTCGCTATTCCGTGCGGATTATCAGAAGGAGGAGGTCGACCTCCAAGCGAGCCGAACGTCCCTCGGTCCCGACGAAAGGCCGCCCGGACCGATGGGCGGGCCTCCGATACCTTCCGCCGTTGCATCGGAGCCTTCTGCGCCGGAGGTGCTCCTGGCAGACGACCTGACCTCTCCGGTCGACTCCCCTGCGGCTGCAGCTCCCCCTGTTGCGTCTCCCCAAGCGCCACCCGAGGAGGAGAAGCGTGGGGGGATTTGGTCCAAGATCAGGGCCAAGTTCACGAAGTAGAAAAAAAGCACGCCGCGGAAGCAACTTCGGTTTTCGCCTGCCGATGATCCATGCAGGCGTTCACGCCGGAGGAGAAATGCGCGAACCGATTCGCTGCGTGCTGCTGGTGGTGGTCATTCTGGGTTGCGAGCCCCGGGCGTCGCCACAGGCTGGGCCTCCTGGGCCTGCCTCCTCGGAGTCCAAGCCGGTGCCAGCTCCACCACCTGCGCCCGAGGCGGGGCGCCCACTGTCTCGGGAAGAGATCGTCGGCGCGTGGAACCTGACCATGACCGCCAACTACTCAAGCTGCCCGCACATGGCGGTGGGGGACGTTCGGGCAGTTCAATGGACCATTGGGTTCTCCCTGGGCGCGTTCAGGGCGCGCGAGCTTGGGGGCGACGACATGGACGAGCACGTGGGCACGGTAACCGCTCCCGACCGAATCCTCTTTCGTCAGGGAAGCGCTGTGGGGGTGGAGCTGCGGTTCCGCGACGACAGGAAGATCGTGGGCCGCCGAGTCGTTGCTAATGGCGGCGAGGTGCCATGCGCCATTGTTTATGACGTGGTGGGAACGAGCGCCGGCCGGACGGGATAGCGCTATTTCTCGACGACAACGACCCGGCGCTTCCCATTGGCTTCAGGCGGGATGTCGGTTACCCGTTCCACGTGGACCGGCAGGCCCTTTAGATACTTGTGGCAGTTCTTGAGCACGTGCTCGAGGGCCGTCTCGTCGAAACGGGGCGTCGGGACCACCCGGACGGTCAGGGAACCATTCTTGTGCTGTATGGCTTGGTATTGCCGCACGGTCGAAGCGAGGGGGCTGAAAATGAGGGTAAACAGGAGTCCGCTGACGTGCTCGCCGCTGGCATCGCGCAAGGTGTCGGCCGTGCGCCCCTCGATGCTCGACATGCGGACAAGGGCTCGCCCGCAGGCACAGCGGTCTCGTGGGCCTGCCATGGCTAGGTCCCCGATGGCGTACCGGATGAAGGGCATGCCCAGGTTGTGGAGATCGGTAAGGACGACCTCTCCCACTTCGCCCGGCGCAGCGGGACGGTATTGCCCCTCCTGGTTGACGAGGATTTCGACGATGAGGTTCTCCATCGACACGTGGAGGCCCGCATGAGCCTCGCACTCGGCTGCCACGAGCATGGTCTCCCGGCAGCCGTAGGTCTCGAAAACCGACGGGCCGAAGGCATCCTCGAGGATCTTGCGATCGGCGGGGAACAGCCGCTCGGCGGCGCAGATCACCGGGATCGTGCCCCAAGTGCGGAGCCCCTGGTCCAGGACGAACCGGGCCAGCGCGACCCCAGCTTGCGTGTAGCAAGCGATCGCCGAGGGCCGATCCCGGCGGATGAGCTGGATCACGGCGAGCAGGTCCTTTTCAGAGCGGGGGGTGCAGTTGACGTAGATATCTCGGCGCAACGCCCGATCGAGCGCCATCTTGGCACGAGCGTGGAGCGGCCTCGGCTTGACCGGCTCTCCCCAGTAATAGAGCGTCTTGTCGCCAATCCGGTTACCGGCCCACCCGTAGCCTCTCAGCTTCAAGGCGAGGCGCCAGTACTCGGACTCGTAATCGTATCCAATGGGAAGGGGTTGTCCCGTCGAGCCTCCGGTCGTCTTGAAAATGGTGGGGAATGGCGGGCGTGTCGAGGTGCGCTGCTCGACGGAGGATTGGGCTTCGGCCCGGGTCATCACGGGTATCTGCGACAAGTCCTCTGGAGTGCGAACGTCGGTTGGCCCAACCCCTGCCTGTTCGAGTCGCTGGCGATAAAAGGGGACGGCGTTCCAGGCATGCTCGAGGAGCTTCTGCAGCTCTTCCGATTGAATGGAGGTGAGCTCGTCGAGCGAGAACCACTGGCTGCGTTCCAGGTAGCGGAGGCGCTTTAATGTCGGTCTTCCACGTGTTTTTTCCTCGTAGAGCGGGAAAAGGACGTTTCGATAAAGAGCGCCGTGCACGTAGTTCATCATTTGGTCACTGGGGGAGGGGAGAGCTCGAAGTCGAGGAAATCAGCTGGATTGCCGCTCTTTCCGGCCATCGCCGCCATGGCGAGGTTGTACATTTCCCGCGCGGTCACGTAGTGGAGGCAGAAATTCTTGCCGTCGTTGTAGCGGCCGGTGAGCTCGGCATGAAACGCCCGCCCCGGGGCTCCGAGGAGGGACGTGGCCTGCTGCTCTGGGGCTCCGTGGGTATGAATCTTGACGAACACCCACTCTGGGCGTCCCTCGACGTGGATCCACTGGGCGACCCAGGAGCGAATCCGATTCGGCGTGGCAGGATCCCGCCCGGTGACGTGCCCGTTTTCGATCTTCGGGGTGAAGCGTCCCGCTCGTGGTGGAATCAGGCAAAGGGGTCCCTGAATGATCAGGATCCGGTCCCGCTTGATTTCTCCGACTCGTGCCCTTTGTCCCTGCTCGTAGGCACGAGGCTTCGCGAGGTCTCCCACCGGCCAGTAGACCTGATTGACGATGTTGGGCTGCGTCTCGTCGGGTGCCGACGGAAAGGTGAAATCGGCGTAGCAACCGGTCTCGAAAAGGAGCGGGATCTCGTCGTCGACGCCGCACCAGCGACCGTCTTTTCTGGAGTTGGCGAGGCACCAGTTGCCGTGGATGAACGCATACCGGGGGCGCCCGCTCGCGTCGCGGGACAGGTGTCCATGCTTCGAATACTCGGCGAGGTATCGTCCAATGTCCTCGCGGAGCCCTCGTGCGGTGTCTCGGTCATGGTGGAGGTGGAATTCGACCTCTCCAAGTCCAGTGCGCGCCAAGTTGCCCAAGCGTTCCAAGAAATCCGGCATGTACTGCTCGCCTGGATAAAAGAAGGAGTGCCTCGGGTGGCGCCCATCCCAATCGCGAAAAGCGCGGGCCAGGGTGGGCCATTCCTTCTCCCACGTGCGGACGCGATTGTCGGCTTCGCTCGACGTAGCTCCTCGCCAGAACGGCTCAAAGTGGTCACAAAACGCCACCAAGATATGGCACGGCTTGGGCACCTCTCGCAAAAGCGCGCGGGTCACCAGGTGGCGTGCGTACCCACCGAGCCACGAATGGAGGTTCTTCTTCCTAATGGCGCTGAGCACTCGTGGAATAGTACCGCACTACCCGGCCAGCAGAACTCCCAGGTGACGAGAGGCCGGAAGCTCGCGCTGAAGCCTAAGCAGCTGGTCACTCGTCGTCCGCCCGGCGCTCGCCACCACGATGATTCCTTCCACGCAATCGACAGCCGCCAGGTGTTCGCCGAGTACATCAAAGCCCGACAGGTCCACCAGGACGTAGGCAAACAGGTCCATCTTGCCGCGCAGCATGCGGGCAAGCTCGGGCAGGCCCGCCCCTGCGTCGCCCGGGTGTGGGGGGGTCAAGACCGCGAGGGAGCTCCGGAGCCACCGCGTCGCGTAGAGGGACTCGTCGGGCGTGACGGGCTCACCCGAAACCAAGGACGAAAAGGCCGGCCATCGCACGTTCGCGTCCACGACCGCGATGGTGGCTCCTGTCAGCTCCATGAAGGCAAGGCCAAGTTGCAGTGCAATCGGCGGGACGGCGACATCCGCAGAAGCAGGGAGCATGCCGATGATTCGCGCCCTGTGCTGCCGGAGTCGACGTGCGATGCGCATGCACTCGGCATGCACTCGGGGGTTCTCCTCGTCAGTGACGAGCGTCACGCCAATTGCCCTGAGGCGGGCGTCTTCTTGGGTCACGTGCGAAGAATAGCGCAACGAATTGCGCGGAGTCCCATGTTACGCTCGACATCCATGCGCTTGCGTATCGCCTTGCCAATCGCCATCCTGGCGTTTCCTGGAAGCGCAGCGGCCAATCCGAGCTTCCAGGGGGTTCTGCAATTGACCGGAGTGCGCGGGGACAACCTCGCCGTGTCCGATGCAGGCGACGGAACAGGAGTTCCACCCGAGGACATGAACTTCCGCATCAGCCCGGGGCTAAACATCTCCTACGAGCGACCGAGGCACGTGCACCTGGTGTCGACCTCATTGAACCTCAACCTGTTCCCGCAGCGCGACGAGGCCACATCGTTGTCCACGCGCTTGAATTGGAACGGACAGATCACGCCGTCGAAGCGTTCAGAGCTCACCATGGGAGCCAGCGTGGTCTACGGGCGCACCAACCTGTTTAACGTGGAGACCGAGTCCACCACGGTCACTCTGGATGACCTGGGGCAAGCCGGTGGATCTTACTTGAATGCGGGGCTCACGGAGGTGCTCTTTCATGAGCTTTCTCCGACCTGGAGAGGCATGCAGGCGGCCACCCTGCAGCGCTTCATCCTCATGTCCGACGCAGGCGATACGACCACCGATGTCCTCGAGGGTCGGCTCGGGGCCGATCGGACGTGGAAGAGGGATGCGGCAGGGTTGGACCTCCGGCTTGGCCACAGCAAGACGAACCGACCGACCGGCTCCGAACCGGGAAGGATCATCTCGGGCCTCGTCGGGCGATGGCGCCATGTCTTCGAAGCGAATTGGATGGCGAGGGGCGAAGCGGGCACCCAGATCGTCATGCGCACTGACGGAGAGCAACTCGCCTTCAAGCCCTTTGCAGGAGCTGGCGCCTACTACTACCGAGAGGCAGGTGGGGGCGCCGAGCTCACGTATTTCCATTCGACCGAGCCGAACGTCTTCCTCGGCGAAGTGCAGCAGGTGGATCGTCTCCGGCTGCGGCTCGGCCTGCCATTAGGAGCGACGGGGCTCTCGTTCGCCACTTCTGCAGGGTATCAACGAGGTAGAACCATCCTCGCCGACGGAAACATGGCCGAGGGCGTGAACGTGTTCATTGCCGACGCGGCGCTTTCTTGGCGAGGGTCCGAGTACATGACCGTTGCCCTTCGCTACCAGCTGTACAACCGCGAGGCAGACGACGAGACAGGAGCGCCGAGCTACGTGCGCAACGTGTTCATGGTCTCGGTAGCCGCGAGATATCCGAGCGACATGGGCGCGGAGCTTCGTTACCCGGCGCTCCTCCGCATGGTGGGACAAGGCCAACCTGGGAGCGAAGGAGCTCAGCGCTGATCATGCCCACGCGATCCCTTCCATTGATCTTCGTTGCGGTTCTTGGCTGCAAGGCAGGAACAATCACCGCGGACGAAGCGACATCTCCCTCGGACGGGGGGCAAAGGGACGCGTGGCGCCGAGGCGATTCCGGCCCGCCCGTGGGCCTCGAGCGAGGCGTGACCGTCACCTTGGAGAGGAATCTTGCTGGACCCGAGCTGGTTTCATTTGGCGTGCCCGTGCCGCGGGGACTGGTGAAGGACCTCACAACGGTCCGCGTGCGCCCACGAGGGGGGGACAGCACCCTCTCTGCGAGAGTGAGGGAGCTCCTCGCCGAGCATGACAAGAACGGAGCCAGGATTGGAACGCGCGCGCTCCTCGTGCAGTTTCCAGCGCAGGAGATGCAAGGGGATGGGATGGTCGTGGATATCCTTTGGAATGAGACGGGCGGGGACGTCCACCCCATCGCGACCACTTCGTACCGAGCGAGTGACGTGAGCGTAGATTCCCCCGTCATTGCCCGTACGACGGAGCGGACGATTGTCTCGGAGAACGGACAATTCAGGCTGAGGGAGGGAGCGATCGTCGAAAGGACGGTCTACATGGGGCGTGAGCCAGGGGTGCTCGCGATATTTCCGCCCGGATACTTGGCTGGTACCGGGATCCTCGGTGAGCTGGCGACCGCGGAGCAGGCCAAGGCCCCGCAGCACGCGGGCCTGCGATCTCTTTCCGAAGCGATCGCTACGGCCGTGCGGTCGGCCTCGTTCCTCGAAGAGTACGCGCTCCACCCTGCGTCGGTCGAGGACATGACAGCGAACTACGAGGAATGGCTCTACGACCCCTGCGCCACGTACCTCATCGCCTACGCCCACGTCGAAGACCCCGCATTCCTGCGCCATGCCTTCAAGGCATGCTCTTGGTATGCAGGCAAGATCAACTTGAGCGGTTCGGACGTCGGGATCTTCAGCGGCAAGCCCGATCCGGATCCCAAGTACTCCCATTCTCGAGGGCTCTACGCCTACTACGCGCTCACCGGCGACGAGGTCGCGCTGGCGGCCGCGACGGCCATCGCGGAGATGTGGAATCAAGATTCGCTCTTCGTAGGGCCGTACCGCGAGGGGCGCCTGAGGGGGGAGGAGCGGCTTTGGACCGAACGCCTCCTCGGCGCCAGCCTTGAGGGGTTGTGGTACGGATTCAGGTTCACCGGTGATTCGAAGTACCTCGGTTCATTTCTTCAGATGATTGAGACCGCCTCTCGCCATGTCACGGGCACGGCGGCCGACTTGGCGATAATCAACCCGTGGTATTCGTTTCCGCCGCAGGACTGCTTCATTCACAGCGCCCTCCAACAAGCCGAGGGAGATGCGGGGCTGCCTTGGTGCTCCCCCTGGATGACGGTCCTGGCGGTCGACCCACTCCTCAGGTACCAGGAGCTCTCCCAAGACCCGCGCGTGGACGAGGTGTTTATCCGGATCGCACGCTTTCTCCGCGACGTGGGAACCTCGTACCTCATCGGCGACTTGCTAGGCGATTCATTCCTCTCGCCTTCACAGTGCTTCGATCCCACGGCGAACAGTCGTCGTCGGAGGCTCGTACCCCTCTACGGCGCCGGCCGAGACGCGAGCGGCGTGCGGCGCATCAACGGAAGCTGGAGTGACCTCGAGCACTGCGCCGACGTGACAGCCCTCACCGCAGCGGCGCTGCGCGCCCTGGCGCGGACGGGTCGCGATGACGAGAACCCGGTCGCGCCCTTCACGAGCGAGGGGGCGTCCATCTTGGCGCTTCACCACGAGCTCGCGAGCTGCGCCGCGTGGATGTTCGACTACCACAAGCGCGAGCGCCGCAATCCCGCTGTCTGGACGAGCCGTGAGCTCGCCGAAGGAGCGTCGGATCCCGCGGCATTCATCCTCGATCAGAAGATTGGCTTCCCAAGCTACAACATTGCGCCCAACCGGAAGTTGAGCTGGTGGTTCAACACCTCGATGCTCCAGTTTCGGCTCCTCGAGGAGGCTGGAATCGAGATACCTTCTCTCCTTCCAGGACAAGTGCAGCCAGCAAGTTGCCCTAGCAATTAGGGGCACTCGCCGGCGGAAGGGCGCCCTTGCGCAACGAGGGAGGGCCCTCGGCGAGCGCCTGGCGAAACGCATCGGCGATCACTTGCTCCAACCGACCGACCGTCTCGGAGGCAAGGGGTTCCGTTGGAATGGGCGGCCGGATTTCGGCCTCCACCTGCCCTGGGACGATGGAAAACCGCCCCCTGGGCAACGCGTCCCGCGCGCCGTAAATCACGACCGGCACGACCGGGAGCCGGGCGGTCCTGGCGAGCCACATGGCGCCTCTCTTCATGGGCAAGATGTGCCCATCCCAGGAGCGTGTCCCTTCCGGCGACACGAGCATGGTGTTCCCTTCCCTCATCCACGCGGCGGCTTGCTCGATGGAGCGTCTCCACTGCGCTTCATCAAAACGGTCCACCAGGTAGTGGCCATTTCGCTCGAGCCAGCTCCTGTAAAACGGAATCCTTGCGACTTCGATGTTGTAAAGGGAGCGAAACGGCACTGGGATGACAGCCCCGAGGACGAAGTGGTCCAGGTGGCTCGTCTGGTTCCACATGAGGAGTTGCCCGCCAGGGAGAAGGCGATCCATGCCCCACATGGTCAGTCGAATGCCAAGTAATTCGAGCAGCTCCATCATGACCGCCCGGATCTCGGGTGAGCCTAGAGGATTACGCCTGAGGGTACGTAACCTCAGCGCAATCCTTAGGGCGGTACGGGCGAGCCGGAATGGGGTGAAAAGCACATCGCGCGGCGGCGCCTTGGGAACGTGGTGTCCGAGCGGTGGAACGATCCCCGCCAAGCGTGCGTCCTCGGTGGACATCCCGTCCGGCCTGCGAGGAGCGAGGGGGTTCCACATGTCCTTGGCAATTTAGCGCAGGGCCAAGAAAGGCGCTAACGTATCGGCATGTCGTTGCAGCTCCATGCTCGGCTGATCTTTTCCCTCGTGATCCTTCCCTCGTGTGGCAGCTGTTCCCCAAAAGGGAGCGCGGGTCCGACTGCCCAGGCTTCATCCCCTCGGAAAGCTGTTCCAGCCAATCCGAAACCGGCCGGCACGTGGAGCAAGAACAGCCTGGCTCTCAAGCTCTACCGAGTGCAAGACGGTGCCAAGGTCGTGTCCTTTGGTGTTCCTCTGCCTAGGGGCGCAGTCGTGGACCCTTCTGCAGTCACGGTCCGCGTTGGGGGCAAGGATGCGGGCGCAAGGGTCCATGAGATCCTCGCGGACCACGACGGCACGGGCGCACGGGTTGGGGCGCGCGCACTGCTCGTCCAGTTCTCCGCGGCCGAGATCGCAGGGGACTCAGCGGAAGTGGAGCTTTCCTGGGCAGGTCGGGACAAGGCAGCGCCGTCCGGCGACGTGACGCCTTACGGAAGCGATGCCATTAGCTTCGCGTCCCCGGTCATCGCCAAGGTTACGGAGCGGACGATCGTCAAGGGTGCTCTGCAAGAAGGCCCGGTGGTAGAGAAACAGGTTTACGCAGGTCGCGAGCCGCGGTTTCTCGCGGTCTTCCCAGAAGGGTACCTCGCGGCGACAGGAATCCTGGGCGAGCTCGTGACCGCCCGGGAAGCCCGATCGCGTGAGCAGGGAGGACTCGCCTTCTTTTCCAAGGCCATCGAGGAGTTTGGCCTCGCCACCATGCACGAGACGGGTTACCCCCTCCATCCAGAGGCGGTTGCGGACGCCCAGGGGGATTACGAGCAGTGGCTCTATGATCCGTGCACGACCTACCTCATTGCGCACGCCCACCTAGGCGACGTGCGATTCTTAAGGCACGCACTGAAGACATGCTCCTACTACCTGGGAAAGATTGAAACCACGGGGCCGAGGGCCGGGACGTTTTCGGGGAAGAGCGGAGCCGATCCCAAGTACTCGCACCTTCGAGGGGCGTACGCCTATTACGCGCTGACGGGGGACGAGACCGCGCTCGAAGCGGCTCGGGCGGTGGCCCGCATGTGGGAGGCAGAGCCTTTCTTCGTCGACCATTACCGCAAGGGGAAAACGCGCGGTCATGACAAGTTGTGGACGGAGCGTCTCCTCGGGGCGAGCCTCGAAGGTCTTTGGTATGGATTCCGTTTCACCGGCAACAAGGATTACCTAACGGCATTCAAAGAGGTCTTTGATACGGCCTTCCGCCACGTCAGCGGTGGCCAAGACGTCTTGGGCCTGATCAACCCAGGCGTCAAGTTCCCGCCCCAGAATTGCTTCATTCACAATGCCCTCCAGCAAAGCGAAGGGGAGGCGAGCCGGCCGTGGTGTTCTCCTTGGATGAGCGTCTTGCTCGCGGATTCACTGCTCCGTTACCAGGAGATCAGCGGTGATCCTCGGGTGGACGAGGTCTTCGTCCGTCTTTCCCGCTACCTGCGGGACGTGGGGACCACCTATTTTGTGCGGGACGTCCTCGGCGACACGTTCTTGTCCCCGACGGCGTGCGACGACACTCGCCGGGGCCCGCGCCGCCGCCTGGTGGCGTTCTATGGAGCTGCGCTCGACGAAAAGGGCGCCCGTCACCAGGTGGGAGGCTGGGATGACCTCGAGCATTGTGCCGACGTCACGGCGCTGACAGCAGCAGCCCTGCGGGCGCTCAAGCGGCGCGGAGAGTACGACAAGAACCCGATTGGTCCATTCAAGAGTGAAGGGGAGTCCATCCTGCAGCTGCACCACGAGCTCGCCTCGTGTGCCGAGCGGCATTTCCAGTATCACGTGCGTGAAAAGCGCGATCCCAGGACCTGGACGAGCCGTGAGCTCGAAGAGGGCGCGAGCAATCCATTGGAATTCATCGCCAAGAAGAGGATTGGCTTCCCGAGCCACAACGTGAGCCCGCTGCGAAAGCTCAGCTGGTGGTTCAACACGTCGCTCTTGCAATTCGGCTTGCTCAAGGAAGCCCAGGTCTTTGTTCCCACGCTCGAGCCAGGGCGGGTACAAGCGCCTGGCTGCCGGTGATGTTCATGGTCTCTTCACGAGCAAGCGCACGTCGATGCCACGGAACGACGTGCTCGCTTCGACTCGGTGCCCGCCCAGCACTCGCTCGTATCGCTCCCATGCCCTAGGACCGGCGTCCGAAAGGACCAGCCAGGCTCGCGGCGCCTGTTGGATGACATGCGTCACGTCGAGAACAGGATCTCCTGCGTGCGATACGCCAAGGATTTGCTTTTCCGAGGAGCCAGCGGGCAGCAGGCGAAGGCGCGGCTGATTGCCTCGTGCGTATCGGGCGTAGACAGCCTCGTTGAAATCCGTGTCGAACAGGACCAGGTCTTGAGGGTCGGCCTGGCTCTCGACACGGGAGACCGCGCCCCGCCAGTCATGCTTCACCTTGGTGGTGAAATACGTGGCGTGCGAGAGAGTGGCCGTGAGGCACATGGCCGCTCCGCAAGCGAGCCACGCCCAGCGAGGAAGGGCGAGCATGCCCACCGCGATGGCCAAGTAGAAGGCGGGGCTCGCGAGCAGGCTGTATCGAACCGTATAGAAGGGGAAAAGGAGGAGCGAGACGACGAGCGGCAGAAGAATGGGGAGCCCCAGCCAACCGAGGACGAGGGACCCGTTCCTCTTGTCGTTCCGAAGACGCCACAGCCCGACCGCCGCGGGGACGGCAAACGCGAGGAGCGCAAGCCCGCCCAAGACGATGCGCACCAGCGACATCTTGTCCTTCCAGAGGAGCGTGGTCCCGACGCTGTACACGAGGGGCGTGGACATGACGTGCAGGGTCCAGGTCTCTGCCGAGCGCCCCAGGTTTCCCTTGGTGGTGGCCTGGCCGAAAAGCGCAGGGAGCCACGTCACGTACAGCAGCGCGGCCACTCCTAGGGAAGCAGCGACCCGCATGAGCACCGTTCGATCCCTGCGGTACCAGATCGCCACGTAGATGACCTCGGCAAGAACCAGGAAGAAGGCGAAGTAGTGGGCATAGATCGCGAGGAACGTGGCCGCGGTGAAGAGGATCCACCAGGCGGAACGCCGGGGTGCAAAGAGGGCGCGCTGCAAGGCCTCGATCCCGAGGAGGGCTAGGAATGTGACCAACGTGTACGTGCGTGCTTCTTGGGCGAGGTAGACGTGAAAGGGCGCGACCGAGAGGATGCCAGCGGCCACGAGCCCCACCGTTTCATTGAACATGCGTCGGGCGATTGAATAGAGGAGAGGGACGCACAGGACGCCGAAAAGGGCAGACAGGGCCCGCAGCGCCGCGTCTCCCTGACCCACGAGGGCCGACCAGGCGTTGAGCGTGACGTAATACAGGGGAGGATTGCCCGCGTCCCGCGTGCGCCCAGTGATGAGATCCCACGCGCTGCCCTGGCTGAGCTTGGCAGAGACCGCCTCGTCGTACCAGAAGCTCTGGTATCCAATGGCATGGAAGCGGAACGCTGCAGCGACGAGCGTGAGGATCAGGATGGGCAGGAGCTTCTTCACGGTTCCCCCACGCATTATCCCTCACGCATTAGTTGATGGCGAGCTCAGCTAGGACCGGGCGGTGATCCGAGCCCAGGTCGAGGCCCACCCTGCATGCTTTGGGAGAGAAGCCCCTGTCCATGAGGACGTGGTCAATGCGGATGCCAAACCACCTCGTGAACTTGGAATACCCGAATCCCCAGCCGACCTCGGTGAACGCGTTCACGAGGTGAGACCAATCACGACGGTACAGCGTGCCGTCGGAGGTCATGTTGAAGTCACCCACGACGACGAGAGGGGACGGCAGTCCTCGGATCCACTCGCCGATCGATCGAGATTCCCTCTCACGCCGTGCGATCGCCTGGCGCATGGCGCCGAGGCCATTCCACCGGTGGGCGATCATGGCCTCCAGCCCCTCACGTGGCGTGGAGAGATGCAGGTTCACGAGCTGGACAGGTCGGCCGGAGACCTCGACCTCGTAATGGATCGCCCGGCTCTCCCGTCCAAAGATGATGCGCCGCGCGGCACCCTTTTGGCGTAGCGGATGCTTGCTCGCCACGCAGAGCCCTCGGTCGGAGAGGAAGTTCCACCCAGCGAAGAGCGGCGCCACCTTGTCTTCCGCGCACTCTTGAAGCGCTACCACGTCGGGCTCAAACCTTTCAATTAGACCCAGGAATGCCCGCTTGCTGGGCGCGATGGTCCCGGTGTTCAACGTGATGACACGCAGGCGGGGCCCGTCGGCCTCGGTGCCCAGGGATGGCCACGCGAGCTCGAGCCCCATGATCGGCATCAACACCACGCCAAGCGAAGCTGCTTGCACGACCAGCGACCTGCGGTCGTAGATGAGCCCCAGTGGAACGAGAATGAGCAGCGGGCATGCCCAAGCCCAGCGGGGCCCGAACAGGAGGATCGTGGTCGGCCACGCTTGATCGCCGTAAACACGGTGCAATCCGAAGACGGCGAGGAGACCGGCCAGGTACAGAAGCGACAACCACTTGGTCATGCGTGAGCGAGCCTGCCTAGGAGGGTTCATGAGGATTGATGAGAAGAGGTATACTCCTCGGCCAGGCCATGTCCGTGAAAATTCTGTGCATCGCCGGCGCGCGCCCGAACTTCATGAAGATAGCCCCCCTGCTGCGCGCGTTCTCGTCAGAGCCGTTCTTCGAGCCGCGGCTCCTCCACACAGGGCAGCACTACGACGACAAGCTATCTCGGATCTTTTTTGAGGACTTGAGGATCCCCCGCCCTGACGTCGAGCTCGAGGTCGGCTCGGGCTCGCATGCCGCGCAGACCGCCGAGATCATGAGGCGCTTCGAGCCGGTTCTCCGCGACGAGCAGCCACATGCGGTGCTGGTGGTGGGGGATGTCAACTCGACCATCGCTTGTGCCCTGGTCACGGCCAAGTTCCAGCTCGAGAGCCCCTTTGCCTGGAAACAAGGCACCCGCCGGCGCCCCGTCATCATCCACGTGGAGGCCGGACTGCGCAGCTTCGACGACGACATGCCCGAAGAGGTCAACCGCAAGCTGACTGACGCCATATCAGACGTGCTCTTCGTGTCCGATCCGGCAGGCATCGCGCACCTTCGCCGCGAAGGGGTCCCAAGCGATCGGGTTTTTTTCGTCGGCAACGTGATGATCGACACCTTGCTTTCCGCCCGCGACCGCGCGATGCAGTCGCAAGTCCTGGTCGAGCTAGGGCTCGCGGGGCGCGCGCATGGATTGGTCACGCTTCACCGTCCCAGCAACGTGGATGATCCAAGTGCACTGCGGGAGATCTTGACCACCCTTGACTCCCTCGCATGCGAGCTTCCCCTGGTGTTTCCGATTCACCCGCGCACGAGGGGGCGTCTCCAAGGCCTCGGGTTCACCCTCGACCCCCACCGCTGGATCTTGACCGACCCGGTCGGCTACCTGGATTTCCTGAAGCTCATGGCGACGGCACGCGTGGTGCTCACCGACTCGGGCGGCGTCCAGGAGGAGACCACGGTGCTCGGTGTTCCCTGCGTGACGCTGCGCGAGAACACTGAGCGGCCGGTGACCATGGAAGAAGGGACCAACATCCTCGCCGGGACCCAGCCGAGCCGGATTCGTGAGGCGTTCACGCAAGCCATGACCGCGCCTCGGACTGGGCGAGTACCGCAGTATTGGGACGGACAGGCAGCGGTGCGCGTCCGGGACATCCTTCTGGGGTTGTTCAGGTCGTAATTCCTCGGATAGAGAGTGAATCCATGAACGGTGAGAACATCGTCTGTTTTGCCAAGGACTGGAGCGAGGATCCGACGAGCAACAACCACGTGATGAAACTCCTGGCCCGGGACAACGAGGTTCTTTGGCTGAACTCGATCGCCATGCGCACGCCCGACTTCAGGAGCGGGCGCGACCTGTCCAAGATCGGCCGAAAGCTCGCGAGCTTCATGCGTGGGCCCGTCACCGTGGAGAAGCGTCTCTCCGTGTACACGCCGATTGTCTTGCCGTTTCCCCACAGCCGGGCGGCGGTGATGATGAACCGGCAGATTCTCAAGACCACGGTCTCCCTGCTCAGGCGAAGGCAGGGGATGCGCGATTTCCAGCTTTGGACCTTCCTGCCCACCGCCGTGGAGTACGTGGGGAAGTTGGGTGAATCCCTGGTCGTGTACTACTGCACCGACGAGTTCTCGCAGTTCTCCTACTTGGACGGCGGGAAGATGGCGCGCATGGAGCGTGAGCTATGCCAGCGCGCGGATATCGTGTTTACGACCTCCCGCACCCTGCATGAGAAGAAGCGGGCGCTAAACCCCGAGACGCACCTCGCGTCGCACGGCGTGGATCATGCTCATTTCTCAACGGCGATGGAGGAGCGCACGAAGGTGGCCGAAGAGATTGCCGCGCTTCCCCGGCCGATCTTGGGGTTCTTTGGGCTCATCCATGATTGGATTGACCTAGACCTCTTCGCCTATATCGCGGAGCTCCGTCCCACTTGGTCGATCGTGCTGATCGGGAAGGCGGCCGTCGACGTTTCGAAGCTAAAGAAGTACCCGAACATCCATCTCCTCGGGCGAAAGCCGTATGAGGAGCTTCCCAGGTATTGCAAGGGGTTCGATATCGGATTGATTCCGTTCGTGCTCAATGAGCTCACGCGCAATGTCAATCCCATCAAGCTGCGCGAGTACCTGAGCGCCGGATTGCCCGTCGTGTCCACGAACCTGCCTGAGATCGGCTACTACAGCGACACCTGCCGAATCGCCACCGATCATGCCGGGTTCCTCGCGGCTTGCGACGCAGCCCTGGGCGAGGACTCTCTCGAGGAGCGAAGGCGCCGGAGCCGAGCCATGGCCAAGGAGACCTGGGAGGCCAAGGTGATGGAGCTTGGCGAGCACGTGAAGAGAGTCAAGAGAGAGCGATCAGGCGGTCGGACCACTTGAAGCGCGCTGGCGCATGATGCGCAGGATGTCGGCCGCCGTTTCTTCAATCGCTCGAGCGGTCACGTCAATCACGGGCCAATCGGGGTGCTTGCGGAAGACCTCCTGGGCGTAGGCGATTTCCCGTTGGATATGGTCGCGCATGGCGTAGCTCGAGTCGGCGGGCATGCCCAAGTGTGCCAGGCGCGCTTGCCGGATCTTGACCAGGGCGTCCGGTTGGATGGTGAGACCATAGACCCGCATGGGATCGACCTGAGCGAGCTCGGCCGGTGGCTCGATGCCGAGGACGATTGGGATATTGGCGACGCGATACCCCTTCTGGGCCAAGTAGGTCGACAGTGGCGTCTTGGAGGTCCGCGAGATCCCGACGACGACCAAGTCGGCCTTCGGCAGGTTGCGCGGCTCCGTGCCGTCGTCGTTCTTGACCGTGAACTCCACAGCCTCGATGCGCCGGAAGTAGTCCTCGCCCACGGCGTGGAGCAAGCCCGGCACCCCCGACGGCTGCTGCCCGAGATGCGCCGTGAGCTTGCCCATGAGGCCGCCAATCAGATCGATGGCATCGACGTTGACGCGGTCGCAGAGTCCCCAGAGGAGCTCGCGATGCGCCGCATTGACCAAGGTGTACACGACGAGGGCGCGCAGCTCTGCCGCCTTCTCGACGATTTGCTCCATTTCGGACTCGAGGCGAACGCGTGAGTACACGCGCACGTCGCAGGTGATTTCCTTGAACTGGAGCAAGGCCGCGCGGACCACCTTCTCGGCGGTCTCTCCGGTCGCGTCGCTGATGACCACAACGGCTTTCATTGCACGGGCAAGTCTACCTCAATAATGGGAGCGTGACTCGTTTTGCGTGGGCTACGACCCGTGGGCACTCGGGATCGGGAAGCGCGGGGTCTCCGAGCACGTGAGAAGAGACCACGCGGCATCCGCCTCGGCACAGGGGGTGGTACGTGCAAGAGGTACAGGGCTCTCGCGCTCGCCTCCACTCGCGGAACGGTCCAAATGCGTCCTCCTGGGTCCAGTACTCGGCGATCTGGTCAACCCTTGGCTTGCCGAGAGGGGGCGCGGCGAAGCTGCAGGCGGTGAGGGTTCCTGTCGCCCTAGCCGCGACGAGGAAATCGCCTCCCGTGCAGCCGTAGACGGCGAGTTGGGCCATCTGGCCCGCATCGACGTCGTGGCATGCAATCATCGGGGTAAAGCTGCAGTCGAGCCGCACTCGATACGGGTTCCGCCTAAGGAGTCGCTTGAGGGTAGGCCACAGGGCAAGGTGCTGCTCGCTTGTACACGCGAGCTCCGGGTAAGACCCAACGCCACGTCCAGAGGGCTTGAAGCGGAGGAGCTCGATCTCGCTCAGCCGTCTCCAGCGTGCATAGCGGAAGATGTCGGCCAGGTGGTCGAAGTTGTGCCGGGTGACCACCGTGTTGAGACCGATCTCCCGCTTCTTCTCGCGCAACAGGCGTATCGCCTCGTCGGCGCGCGCAAAACCATCGAAGCCGCGCACCGTGGCATAGATTGGGCCGACGCCATCGATCGACACGTTCACTTGTCCGAAGAGGTGCACGATGTCGAGGAGCTCGCCGATGCCGTCCAGGCCGCTCGTCGTGAGGTTGGGGATCATCCCGCGCGAGCGCGCGTGCGCCGCGATTTCCCCGAGCCAAGGGAGCGCAGCGCTTTCGCCGCCTCCGAGCGCCAGGTGAAACACGCCCATCTCGGCGAGGGCATCGATCGCCCGTTTCCAATCGCCTGGCCCCCACTCTCCGGCGGCACCCTGTGGTGTCGCGGCAGTGTAACAGCCCGAGCAGGATGCACCACAGCGGTTGGTGAGCTGGAGGTGCGCCTCGAGTGGGGCGGAGAGAGGACGCTCGCCAAGGGCAGTCTCGGCGCCGTTCCAGCGCCGATCACCGTCGTATCCCAAGAATCGGGCTCGATCCCGGTCGACGAACACGAGGGCCCGTGGCTTCGCGAGCTGGACGATGCCGCCGAAGGCCTCGGCCCGGAAGACGCGAGGCCCTGGTTCCTGCGGATCAGGCCTCTCGAGGAGCCGGCGCAGTCCGAGCCACTTCACCTGGGTCGATCCGAGCTTGGGCTCTTCGCGCGAAGACGGAGAAGCACGCCCACGATGGGCGTGAGGAACGACACCGCGGCGGCTCCGAACAAGAGGAACGTCACGTCCACCCCGAGGCTGGACGAGTTGGGGTTGAGCCCCCACTTCACGGCGAGGATTCGCCCTCGGGACATGGGAGGAGGATGACACGCGGGGCCACTTGCCTCAAGGCACTGCTCACAGGAATTGCTCACACTGGCGGACTGGTCGGCGTAGCCGGTGGCGTCGTCGTCCAGATTTCGGGGCGACGGGGGCTCGGCGCCGTGCGGAGGGCGCGCGCTCCCCAGATCCCGCCGATCATCGTCACCACCACGCTGAGCAGCGCGCCAAAGAAAGCCGCCCACGCGGCAGAGCCTGGCCCTCGGAAGCCGAGCGTGCCTTCAGCGAGGAAGGCCCGCGTCAAGACCAGCGCGACCGCCCAGGTGAGAATTCCGACGAGGGCACCGTCGACGTTGCGAGTCGCGCCGGAGAGGTACCCGGCGACGACACCTCCCACGGTGAACGAAACCACCTGGGAAATCACCATCCAGATGGCGAAGCCCGTGCCGAGCTCCTCGTCCCCAGTGGAGAGCGCCAATGCCGCCCCGAGGAGAAGGAGCAGCGCGTCGAGGGCGAGGGCCAAGAACACGCCAGCGGCGATACCCGGCCAGCTCAAGGAACGACCTAGCGAAGAAAGGAGCTCCGTGGATTGTCGATTCATGGCACATCCCTCCTAGTCCGGGCCTGACGGGGGCTGCGCCCGCTCTTCGGCATGTCGCAGCAGGGAAGAAGCTGGCACCCGGAGCACAACCGCATCGCCGAGCCCTTGCACCATCTCCGTGGGAACGGCCACTGTGGCCGGACGAAATGTTCTTCGTGAGGCGCCCAGCTCATCGGCCACCTCGCGCCTGAGCTTGATGCGCAGCGCGGCAATCTTCCACGCCTCGGGATCCATGAAAATCCCGTCTACTTCCCCGATCAAGCGACCTGCAGAGTCGATCACGGCTCGCCGTCTCAGGCTTTCCTCATACATGATGTTCATGAAAGCCTCCTCGCTGGAGAGAAGCAGGACACGGGCCATTACCGCGTTGCACGGCAGCGCTAGTGTTGTGCCCCGAAGCGCACCGTTTCGATGAGCTGCTCATCCAGTCGATCGACAGTGACCGCCAAGTAACAAGCCGCCGCAATGGCGAAGCTCGTGGCGAGGGCGTGGCAGGCCCCACGAAGAATGCCCAGCCGTTCACGTCGATTTCGCGTGGTATCCATGGCCACTCCGCTTAACCAGCAGGTGACCAGTGCGGCCGCACAGATGAAGGCGACGGATCTCCCAATCGACTGGTGTTCGGTGAGAGCAGCGCCCACGAACAGGAGAGCCACGGGCAGGAGGTACAAGACCTCCACGGGCGGCCGCGCCAGGGCAAGTGCGGCGTCTCGGAGAGAGCCGGCTTCGCGCCAGGTCACGGCTCCGCACCCCAAGAGAAATAGGCCAAGGATCGTCCAAGCCGCCAGGTCGGCCCGCTTCCGCCACCGCTCCCAGCCCAGGCGTTGCATGGCTCCGTCAACCACCTTTGCCGTCTCGACGCTCCCGGGATCGGCCAGCTCGGAGATCGACAAGTAGACTCGCTCGGCACCGTCCAGGTCACCCTGGTCCACGAGCATGTCACCTCGCGCCTTCCTCGCGAGCAAGGCCCACTCCGACCGCGGCTGGGCCGCCTCGACACGTCGGAATTGCACCGCGGCGTCGTCGTGCCGTCCCGCCTCACGATACCTATGCCCCAGCCAGTACAGGCCGCGCGGGGCCTCGGCGAAGCCGGGGTGTTCCCCGAGCAGCCGCTCCATGCGCGCGATCGACTCCGCCACCGGTCTCGAGGAGAACCCAATGAGGATTTCCTGGAATTCGGCGACGACAGCGGCGTCCCGTCCGCCTGGGCCCATCGCGTTGCGTAGTGCCTCGGCACGGCGCTTCGCACGAAGCGCCAGTCGGCTCGATGGGTAGTCATTGACAATACGCTCGTAATGCAGGGCAGCCTGGCGTGGATCGAGGAGCTTCTCTTCCAGGATGCGGGCCGCTTCGGCCAGGGCGTCGTCGGCAAGTGGATCTCCGGGCGCCCGTGTCGCGAGATCGACCAGCGCCTTGACCGCTTCGCTGAGCCGACCCGACTCCTCGAGCTCCACCGCCTGGTAGAACGCATGACCAGCGTCGGTCCCTTGTGCGTCGGCCGTCCCTCCACGTGCCGCGGCGAGCACCAGCGCGACTGCGAGGGCCCATCGACGCCTCATTCCCGCTCGATGCCCAGGGCACGGAGGCGCTTGTGCAGGTTGGTGCGCTCGATCTCGAGCTCCTGTGCGGTGCGCGACACGTTCCACTGGTTCTGCTCGAGCTTGAGGCGCAGGAACTCGCGCTCGACCTGGTCCCTGAACTCGCGGAGCGTCAGCGACAGGTAGCGACGGGGATCGAGCACCAGGGATGGTGCCTCAACCCCAGGAATCGGGCTGCCTGCGGATCCCCGCACGTGCGGTCCACCCGCTTCCAAGTAGGGCGGCAGATCCCGCGCCGAGATTTCGTCGTCGGCCAGGATGACCAATCGCTCGATCACGTTGCGCAACTCGCGCACGTTGCCGGGCCATGGATGGCGTGTGAGGCGCGAGAGCACCTCGGGGGAAATTCTCTTCGGGCGAAAGCCATTTTCGTCACAGCATAGGCGAACGAACGCCTCGGCGAGGAGGGGGATGTCCTCCGGGCGTTCCCGGAGCGACGGGGCTCGAATCGGGATCACGTTCAGGCGGAAGAAGAGGTCCTCGCGAAAACGGCCCGCCGCCACCTCCTCGGTGAGGTTCTTGTTCGTGGCGGCGATCACGCGGCAATCGACCGTGAGGACCTTCTCGCCTCCGACGCGCACGATCTCGCCTTGCTGAAGGACGCGCAGGACCTTGGCCTGGGCGGGCAGGGACATGTCTCCGATCTCGTCGAGGAAGATCGTTCCGCCGTCCGCGATCTCAAACAATCCCCGCTTGCGCCCCACGGCGCCCGTGAACGCCCCGCGCTCATGTCCGAAGAGCTCGCTCTCGATCAGCTCGGGAGGGATGGCCGCGCAGTTCACCTTGACGAAGGGGACATTTCCTTCGCCGCCGCGTCGGCCTAGCTCCGCGAGGCCCAGTGACTGCAGCCAGGTCCGATGGATCGCTCGGGCGATGAGCTCCTTGCCAGTCCCACTCTCGCCTGTAACGAGCACGCGTCCCTTGGTGGGGGCGATTCGCGCGACTTGGCGGAACAGCTCCTGCATGACCGGGGATTCGCCGATCATCTCATGGCGCCCGGACTCGGCCGCGCGGAGCGTGGCGACCTCGCGGCCCATGGCCCGCCGCTCCAGGGCGTTGCGCACGCTCACGATGACCCGCTCGCGGTCCAGTGGCTTCTCGAGGAAATCGAACGCTCCGAGGCGCGTGGCCCGCACCGCGTCGTCCACCGTCGCGTGGCCGGAAATCATGAGGACAGGGATGTCTCGTTCCGCGCCTGGTGCTGACTTGATCCGTTCTAGGAGGTCAATCCCGTTCCCTTCCCCCAATTTCACATCCAAGAGGACGAGGTCGTGGGGCGCCCCCGCGAGGGCCGCTTCGGCCTCGGCGATCGTCGCCGCCTCGGATACCTCGAGGCCTTCCCCCTCCAAGACCATGCGGAGAGCACGCCGAATGTTCTTCTCGTCGTCGACGATGAGGACCGGGTGCTCGCTGCGGGGACGCGTCATAGGGGAAGCAGGGCGACCTGATCGCCGGGTTGCACCTTCAAGGCACTTCGCGCCGCGTCGGTCAGGCCAATATCTCCGCTACCGGGCCCGGGGCGGTAGCGCGTCCCAATCGCCAAGAAATGCGGCGCCTGCCCGCGCTCGACGGCAACGATCCCTTGGGGGCGTCCGTCGTCGGTGCCATCTACCGCCGAAACTCGCACCGTGCGGGTGTTCTGCACCAAGGTGATGTTCTCCGTCTTGGCCAAGAAATGGGGGCCTCCGTCGAAGGGATCAATTCGATGCGCGTAGGCGAAGCCGATCTTCTTCAGCATCTTCTCGACGCCGCGGGTCGAGGGGCCGACCTGTCCGACGACAGCCTGCACGTGCTTGGGAAGGAGGCATGAGTAGATGACCCCTTGCGGAAACAGCGTGCGAATGAACTCCTTGTTGTCCTTGGAGAGGCGGTCGGCCTCCTGGTACGAGAGCCCGGTGAAATGCCGGCCGAGGCTCTCCCAAAGGAGGCTCGTCCCGTCAGGCTCGAGCGGCGGGAGGAGCTCGCTGAGCACCTCATCTCGAAACTTGTCTCGATGCAGGCGAATGTACAAGAAACGCACGTATGACAAGAGCTTGCCCAGCGACTCTGGGTGGCCACGGTACTCGGGCAGGAGAATCAGTCCACCAATTTCGGTGGGGCCGTTGTAGTTGTACCCAATGCGCAGGCACTGGTGAACGAAGTACCTGTCCAGGGTCTCCGAGTAGCGCTCCTCCTCGAGGACCTCGAAGAAAATGTGGGGAGCACGCCTGGTCCCATGCTGCGCGTGAATCATGCTGGTGCCGATGATCCTGCGCGCTTCGGTGTCTTCGAGGACGAGCAGGTACTCCCGGTCGAAGGGGTCGATCTCGCCGGCATGGGAGCGGCGTGAGAGGTCGAGGATCCGCTCCAAGATCCTTCTGTCGTTTGGGAGATTTACCGTGTCGAGGTGACGAGCGACCTCGTGGATTTGGTCGATGTCCTCGGGAAGAGGCTCGCGAAGTAGAAACATGGGATCACGTGCCCAGGCTCGGGCACGACAGCGTACACCGGCAAGAATGCCGGGTCAAAATGCGGTGACCTGCGACGTCCGCGGAGGGGGATGGGCCACGAGCGGGGCGAGCAATCGGTCCATGAGCCCTAGCGCTTGCACGGAGATGGCGCGCATGGCGCTCGAGGCAGCCTGCTCGAGGCCGGGCGCCAGCTGCTCGCGGGCAACGTCCGCGTAGGACAAGATGCGGATTTGGGGCGTTCCCGCTGCGCGGCGTCGGACGTTCTCAGCGGCGATCCAGTCGAGGACAAAGGGGAGCACTCGTGTTGTCGTGACCTGGGTGTCGTGCATGAGGATCACTGCCCGCCCTGTGAGCTTCGAGAGCTTCCGGACGAGATAACGCCTGGTGGCGTCACTGTCGTGGTGGAGGTACTCGCGCGGATCCATGTCCCAGTGGAGGTGGCGGATGCCCCTTTTCGCGAGCATTTCCTCGAGGCGCGCGCAGCGCGAGCCGTAGGGGGTGCGGAAATATGGGATGGCCGCCCCGACCAGCTCGGCGAGGAGCCTTCGTCCTTCGTCGATTTCCCATTCGGCCCGCGACTTGGAAATGGTGCAGAGGCGGGCGTGGTTGACCGTGTGGTTGCCGATGACATGCCCGTCCCCAAGGACACGCCTCGCGATGGCACGACGTGCCTCCAAGTACGTGCTCTGCTTCGAGATCCGCCAGCCGGCCATGAAGAAGATCGCCTGCACGCCGTGTCGCTTGAGGGTGTCGAGAATGATCGGCGTGTAGCCCTCGTGAGGCCCGTCATCAAACGTAAAAAGCACTTCAGGGTTGCCGCTCGCCGAGTCGCCAAGCGCAGGTTGCTCCCATTGGCCTTGTCCGGCCGCTTCACCCGGTAGCCCCAAGAGGAGGCACAGGACTGTGAGGTCGCAGAGCCTTTTCACGAAACAAGTGGATCGTAGCAGAGGGTCGGCCCGATTGTCATTTCTAGCGCGGCTGGCCCTATCCAGTTCCGGACCATCGCGTGGCAGCGGTCCTCAGGACCGCCGATTCCATTCCGGTACGCTCCTTGCGGGCGTACAAGAACCGTGGGAAGAAAAAACTGGAATCAGGACTACTTCAAGCTATCTGGTTCCACTGTCGAAGACGAAGACATCGCAGGGATAGAGCGCGCGAAACTGGCCGAGGAGAGGAGCGCCATGCGCGCCGCGGCTCGCGGGCATTCGCTGCCGGCAGAGTCCCCCTGGCCAGTGGCTGTTGTTCGCATTGCAGGCGAAGACGTCCTCGATCGAGCCGTGGCCGCCGCGGAGGAACAGCGCCGGGCACGCGAGACGCAGGAGCGCAAGCTGGCAAGAGAGCAGCGGGAAGCAGTGCGCCTTGCTGAACAGGAAAGGGCGAGACGTCGAGAGGAGGAATTGGCTGAGCGAAAGGCCTTCGCACGCAGGGAGGAAGAACGCCTGGCGAGCGAAATGCAAGCCCGCGAGGAGGTTGCCGAACCCCTGTTCGTCGAGGAAGAAGAGGCGCCAAAGCCGCGCGCGAGCACGCTGTGGGCAGTCGTTTCTTGGCCCGCGTTCGTGGCAAGGACGGCACTCGCGGTGCCTGCGAAGATGGCGACGCTCGCCATCCGAACCTTCTCGCGCGCCCTGCGCCCACTGACGAAAGGGGACGTCTAGGTCATCTAGAGCGGCCAGAATGGCCTGTGAATGGGGTCATCTAGAATGGCCTGTGAATGGGGTCATCTAGAATGGCCTGTGAATGGGGTCATCTAGAATGGCC
>JACQUZ010000169.1 GCA_016210055.1 Deltaproteobacteria bacterium
AGTCTGAACCGTGCACGGCGTTCCGCTCGATGTCGGTCCCGTACTTGCTCCTGATCGTGCCGGGCGCTGCCTTCTTGCTATCGGTCGCCCCCATGACCTCGCGGTTCCTCGCGATGGCGTTCTCTCCCTCGAGAACCTGCACCACGACGGGACCCTCGGTCATGAATGCCACGAGGGAGTTGAAAAAGGGGCGCTCCTTGTGGACTGCGTAGAATCCCTCGGCCTGGGCCTTGCTCAGGCGAAGCATGCGCTGGGCGACAACCCGCAAGCCGCCGACTTCGAGCATGGCGACAACGCCGCCAATGCTGCTCTTCCCGACGGCGTCCGGCTTGATGATGGAAAGTGTCCTTTCAATGGCCATTCTTACATCTCCAATCAATTACGTAATGATTAAAACAATGAAACCAGCGTCTTCCCCATTTCCGCAGGGGTCTTGGCCACTCTAATCCCAGCCGCCTCGAGCGCCGCCACCTTGTCCTTGGCCGTACCTTTCCCGCCACTGATGATCGCTCCCGCGTGCCCCATCCGCTTGCCAGGCGGCGCGGTTTGGCCGGCAATAAAGGCAGCGACCGGCTTCTTCACGTTCGCTTTGATGAAGGCCGCTGCCTCTTCCTCGCTCGAACCGCCGATTTCACCGATCATCATGATCGCGCGGGTTCCTGGATCTTCGGCGAAGTACTTGATGACCTCGACGAAATCCAGCCCCTTGACCGGGTCGCCGCCAATGCCGATGGCCGTGGACTGCCCATGGCCAAGCTTGGTGAGCTGGTCAACGACCTCGTAGGTGAGCGTTCCCGAGCGAGAGACCACCCCAACGTCGCCCGGCTTGTGGATGTAACCGGGCATGATTCCAATCTTGCATTCACCCGGGGTAATAATGCCGGGGCAATTGGGTCCAATTAATACCGTCTTGGGGTAATAGACCTGCAAGAAGGTCTTGGCCTTGATCATGTCTTGGGTGGGGATCCCCTCGGTAATGCAGGTAATGAGAGGAATCCCCGCGGCGGCGGCTTCCATGATTGCGTCCGCGGCGCCAGACGGCGGCACGTAAATGACCGTGGCATTGGCCCCGGTCTTTTCCACCGCCTCGCGACAGCTTGCAAAAACAGGGACGTCCTCGAGCCCCTCCACCTTGGCCCCGCCGCGACCTGGGGTCACGCCTGCCACGACCTTGGTGCCGTAGTCTTTCATCTGCCGCGCATGGAACGCGCCGGCAGAGCCGGTCATCCCCTGAACGATCAGCTTGGTGTTCTTGTTGACAAGGATGCTCATGACTGTCCCTTGGCAAGCTCGACGATCTTTCGGGCGCCGTCGGCCATTTCGACCGCGGGCACGATGTTCAGGCCGCTCTCAGCGAGGATTCGCTTGCCGATTTCGACGTTCGTGCCCTCGAGCCTCACCACGAGCGGCAACTTCAGCCCTACCTCCTTGACCGCCGCCACAACGCCCGCGGCGATCACATCACACTTCATGATTCCGCCGAAGATGTTGATGAAGATCCCCTTTACCTTGGGGTCCTTGGTAATGATCTTGAACGCGGCGGTCACCTTCTCCGTGGAGGCACCTCCTCCGACGTCGAGGAAGTTGGCGGGCTGGCCGCCGTAATACTTGATGATGTCCATGGTGGACATCGCGAGCCCGGCGCCATTGACCATGCAGCCGATATTGCCGTCGAGGGCAATATAGGAGAGATCGTACTTCTTGGCCTCGAGCTCGGCGGGCTCCTCCTCGTCGGGATCCGTGAGATCCTCCAGATCCTTGTGGCGGAAGAGGGCGTTGTCGTCGAAGTTGATCTTCGCGTCGAGCGCGAGGACCTTCCCTTGCTTGGTAACCACCAGCGGGTTGATCTCAGCCAGGGAGCAGTCGAGGTCGAAATAACAGCGAACGAGCGATTCGATGAACCGGTGAAAGCTCTTGATTTCCTCCCCCACGAGGCCCAATCGATAGGCCAAGTCTCGGGCTTGGAAGGCCTGCCATCCCACTGCCGGGTAAATCGGCTGCTTGAGGATCTTCTCGGGATGCTTGGCCGCGACCTCCTCGATTTCCACGCCACCTTCTGTCGAGGCCATCACCACCACGCGCCCACTGGCGCGATCGAGGGTCATTCCCAGGTACAGCTCGCGGGCGATGTCCAATCCCTGCTCAATCAAGAGCCGATTGACTTTCTTGCCCTGCGGACCGGTCTGGTGCGTCACGAGCTGCATGCCGAAGATCTTTCGGACCGCCTCTCGTGCCGCCTCGGCCCCCTTGGCTACCTTGACTCCGCCCCCCTTGCCTCGGCCTCCCGCGTGGATTTGGGCCTTGACGACAACGACTTGGCCTCCGGTCTCGGAGATGACCCGTTCAATCGCCTCGTCTGCCTCGGCAATGGAGAACGCCGGGATGCCGAACGGTGTCGGCACGCCGTATTTCGTGAATAGCTGCTTTCCCTGGTACTCGTGGATTTTCACCGGCCTACTCCAGCTTCAGGGCAGTGACGAGCTCGCGGACCGCGTTGGCCGACTTGTCGAGCATGGCCTTCTCGTCGGCATTGAGCTTCATCTCAATCACGCGCTCCACGCCACGGGCACCCAGCACCACGGGCACGCCGATGAAGAGGTCCTTGTGACCATACTCGCCGTTGAGGAGTACCGCACAGGGAAGGACCCGCTTCTTGTCCTTGAGGATTGATTCGACCATGGCGACCGAGGAGGCCGCGGGTGCGTAATAGGCCGATCCGGTCTTGAGCAAGGATACGATCTCGGCGCCACCATTCGCCGTCCGCTTGACGATCGCGTCGATCTTCTCCTTGGGCAGAAGCTCGGTCAGTGGGATTCCAGCGACCGAGGTGTGGCGCGGCAATGGGACCATCGTGTCGCCGTGACCTCCCAAGACCATGCCATGCACGTCCTCGACGGAGACCCCAAGCTCCATCGCCACGAACGTCTTGTAGCGCGCGGTGTCGAGAACCCCTGCCATGCCCACGACACGCTCCCGGGGGAACTTGGTCACGTGCTTTGCAACGTGGCACATGGCGTCTAGCGGGTTGGAAATGATGATGAGGATCGCGTCTGGCGAGTACTTGGCGATCTGCGTGGACACGTCGCCGACGATTTTCTTGTTGGTCGCCAAGAGATCATCCCGCGACATGCCGGGCTTGCGGGGCACGCCCGACGTGATAACCACCACGTCCGAGCCCTTGGTCTCTTCATAACCGTTGGTGCCAACCACGCGCAGGTCGAAGTCCTCGACCGGTCCCGACTGCATGAGATCGAGTGCCTTGCCCTGTGGCATGCCCTCGACGATATCGACGAGAACGACGTCGGCCAGCTCCTTGCTCGCGATCCAGTGGGCGCACGTCGCGCCGACGTTTCCTGCTCCAACGATGGTCACCTTGTTCCGGCGCATGATGATGTTCTCCTGACCCGTTTCACATGTTTTCGATGATTGCCGTCGCAAATTCGGAGCACTTGACCTCGGTTGAACCAGGCATTTGACGGGCGAAATCATAAGTCACGCGCTTTTGCGCAATGGCCTTGGTAATGCCTTGGATGATCAAGGAACCCGCTTCGTCCCAGCCCAGGTGCTCGAACATCATGACACCGGAGAGGATGACCGATCCCGGGTTGATCTTGTCGAGACCAGCGTACTTGGGCGCGGTCCCGTGCGTGGCCTCGAACACCGCGGCGTGGTCGCCGATGTTCGCTCCTGGGGCGATCCCCAGGCCCCCGACCTGTGCGGCACAGGCGTCGGACAAGTAATCACCGTTGAGGTTCGGCGTCGCGAGCACGCTGTACTCGTCGGGCCGAAGGAGAACCTGCTGGAACATGGAGTCAGCGATGCGATCCTTGATAATGAGCTTACCGGCCTGCGGCTCGTTCTCGGTGCACGTCCGATCGCCAAACTCGGAGCGGGCAAGGTCATAGCCCCAGTCGCGGAACGCGCCCTCGGTGTACTTCATGATGTTCCCCTTGTGCACCAGGGTCACCGAGCCCTTCTTCTTGTCGAGCGCATATCGGACCGCGCGCCGAACCAGGCGCTGCGCGCCAAAGCGGCTAATCGGCTTGATGCCGATTCCCATTTCCTCCTCGTGCTGGAGCCGCTTCTTGGCCGGGAGAAGCTCGCGGTTAAGGAATTCAATTAGCTTCTTCGCCTCGGGAGTGCCGGCTTTCCATTCAATACCGGCGTAGACGTCCTCGGTGTTCTCGCGGAAAATCACGACATCGAGCTTGCCCGGCTCCTTCATTGGCGAGGGAACGCCTGGGAAGTAACGGACGGGTCGCACGCAGGCATAAAGGTCGAGCTCCTGCCTGAGCGAGACGTTGACGGAACGGAACCCACCGCCGACGGGAGTCGTTAGCGGGCCCTTGATGGCCACCACGTAGTCCTGGATGGCCTTGAGCGTGTCCTCGGGAAGCCAGGTGTTCTCGCCGTACACGGCGTTGGCCTTTTCGCCGGCGAGTACCTCGAACCAAACGATCTTGCGCTGCCCCTTGTAAGCTTTTTTCACGGCAGCATCGAACACCCGCTCTGAAGCCTTCCAGATATCCGGTCCTATGCCATCCCCTTCAATAAATGGAATGACGGGATTCGCGGGGACATCGAGGGTGCCATCAGAGCGAACCGTTATCGCCTTGCCATCTTTTGGCGCAGTCAGTTTCTCATATTGCGGCATGTCGACCTCGCTTGCGATCGTGAGTTAGGAGAGATGCGCGCTTTTAGCGCACTTACGCCAATTCCTGCAAGACAATCCGTGTATACTCCTGGCCGCTTTTCAGGGCTAGGGGGGCAAATGAAAAGAACCGCGGGAGGGCCGGCCGTGCTCCTCGGCACGCTGGCGGCCACTGGAATGTGTTGCACTTTTGATCCGTCCGGAATCCCCGGCGCGACCGAGAACTCCATCCACGGGATCGACGCCTCGAATCCGGACAACGCGGCCGACGCTGGAGTAGCCCCCGTGGATGCATCTACGCCCGAAGAACCGCCCGGTACAACCTGGGCTGAACTAGCTGGCGTGGAGGTCGACGGGTCGTTTGGTGAGTGGGCGTCTGCCGCGTGGACCGTGTTCGACCATCGAACGGCTGCCCATGCGGACCTCTATTCACGATCCTATTCTCCGTCGGTACGCGTGCAGTTCGCCGCTCGGAGCTCGTCCTCCGAGCTCTTCTTGGCCTTCATCGTGAGCGACAACGACGTGGTCGTGGACTCCGACCGTATATGGGACGACGATTCGATTGAGGTATACCTCGACCTCGCCGGGGATGCCTCGGGGCTCTACGGAGACGACGATCACCTCTTGATTCTGCGGGCGGATGGACGCTGCCTCTCCGCCTTGAGGCAGTTTCCGACCGTGAAGTGCGTCGCCGTTCCCTGGTCCTCGGGATACGGAATCGAGGCGAGTGTCAGCTGGGAAGAGCTTCGCGCCGGCTACTCGCCAGGAAAGACCATAGGCTTTGGCGTTGGGGTCAATGACGATGATCGACTGCCGACGGATCGCGACGCGCAAAGCCCCGTCGACGCCTATTACGGGTGGTTTGATTCGAGTCGGCAGCCCTGCAAGGAGTGCTGCCGCGATTGGGAGCACCCGGAGCCCTGGTGCGACACGAGCCGCCTGGGCACTCTCATCCTGTCGCGGTGATGCGGTGCCCGAAAAATCGCGCGAGTCACGGGCGGGGCTTTGCGCTAGCACTGCTGTGTCACTTCCGGGCCGTCGCGAGAGCGCAGCCCGCCGCGGCAGATCGCGACGGCGCCCGGAGCGAGCGACGAAGGCGTACTGAAGTACGCCGAGGAGCAAGCGAGGACGCACGGCGCGAGATGCCCGGCGGATGCGCTCGCAGCAGGCGCGGAAG